>NZ_JBEPEQ010000019.1:0-64155 GCF_040300925.1 Micromonospora sp. NPDC000207 | reverse complement strand
TGGGGGGGGCGCCCCCCCCCCCCCGCCGCCCCCCCCCCCCCCCCGCCGGGCCCCCCGGGACCGGGGGAACCCCGGGCCCGGGGACCGGGCGCGACGTCGCGAGCGCGGGTTGGCGGGTTGATGGCATGCTTGGCGCCATGGACCAACGCGACGGGATGCGGGCGGCCGACGCGGACCGCGAGGTAGTGGCCGGGCGGTTGCGGGCGGCGCTCGACGAGGGCCGGCTGGACCTGCACGAGTACGACGAGCGACTGCAACGTACCTTCACCGCCCGCACGTACGGCGAGTTGGACGCGGTCCTGACGGACCTGCCGGTGACCACGGTTCCCCGACCGGCGGGGTACGCCGCAGCCGAGGTCGCGGCCCCGACACCGAGCGACCCGGCAGCGGTGGCGCAGCCGGCACCGACCAGGTCGGCGACGCTCCGCTGGCTGGCCGACACCTGGGAGGGGTACCTGACGACGGTCGCCGTCACCATGGCGGTCTGGGGCATGATCTGCCTGCTCAGCGGGGAGCTGCTCTACTTCTGGCCGGGCTGGGTGGCCGGGCCGTGGGGGGCGGTGCTGATGGTGAGCACCGTGATCGGGCTCTCGAAGGGTGAGCCGGAGCGGTGGGCGGCCAAGGAGGAGCAGAAGCGCCTGCGCAAGGCGGAGAAGCGGGCCCGCAAGCGGGAGGCCAAGGCTGCCGAGCAGGGGCTGACTACTGATCCTGGCGGGGGCGCGGCCTTCCTCGGTGGCGGAGTCGGGGGTGCCCCGGTCTCCGGGCCGCAGACCTTCCCGGTCCCGCCGGCCCGCTCCGCCGGTGGGGACGGTGTGACGCCGCACGTGTGGTCCGCCGAGCGGCAGAACCCGCCCCAGGCGACCGGGTCGGCCCAGCAGGGCGGTCAGGCGGCCCAGCCGGCGGGGGAGGAGCTGCGGGAGTCGAATCCTCGCCGCCGATCCTCCGAGGGTGGAATCTCCGCCTGATTCGAGGTTCTTCGCCCGAATCGGTGACCTACGGGGTGGCCGGTTTGGCGACCGCCGGTCGACCGGCGTAGACTTTCGGATCGGCGCACAGCGTCCACTCCGGCATGCCCACCCGCGCTTCGGTGGGGCCGGAGCCGCGGCTGGCCGGGCCTGCAGTTCGCGATCCTCCTGGATCGTGGCCTCAGGTCCGTGTAAGGCGTTGTGAGCCGTCCGGAGCAACCGACGTCAGGACAGCGGAGGACATGCCGAAAAAAGACGGAGCCATCGAGATCGAGGGTCGGGTCATCGAGCCCCTGCCGAACGCAATGTTCCGGGTGGAGCTCGCGAACGGCCACAAGGTGCTGGCTCACATCAGCGGCAAGATGCGGCAGCACTACATCCGCATCCTGCCGGAGGACCGGGTCGTCGTCGAACTCTCGCCGTACGACTTGACTCGCGGGCGCATCGTCTACCGCTACAAGTAACCGAACCTGACGGCGGGCCGGGAAGTCCCGTGTCCGTCTTCGACGTCCGGGGCGCGTGAAGACGCGGCTCCGGGCCAGATGGGAAGTAAGGCAACCGTGAAGGTCAAGCCGAGCGTCAAGAGGATCTGCAACAAGTGCCGGGTGATCCGTCGGCACGGTCGGGTCATGGTCATCTGCACCGACCCGCGCCACAAGCAGCGCCAGGGTTGATCGCCTGACCGGTCGGTGACGTCCGGTCGAGATCTTTCCGGGCCGTAGATCCTGCCAACATCACCAGCTCGTTCCAGCTCCGGGCGGTGCGCAGTGCGTACCCGCTCGTGGTTGACCCCCGGTCGGAGGCCGGGGCCCGCTCGGGCAACGACCGATCCCGGTCGCCGGTGCGTCACGCACTGGAAAGACGGGACGGACGGTAGCGGGGTGGGACGGGTCCACACCTCCGCCAGAACATCACAGAGGAGCAAGCCCGCACATGGCACGTCTAGTCGGCGTCGACCTCCCCCGCGAGAAGCGGATGGAGATCGCGCTCACCTACATCTTCGGCGTGGGTCGGACCCGCGCCCAGGAGACGCTCGCCGCCACCGGCATCTCGCCGGACAAGCGCGCCCGGGACCTCACGGACGAGGAGCTGGTCCAGCTCCGCGACCACATCGAGGGCAACTACAAGGTTGAAGGCGACCTGCGCCGCGAGGTCGCCGCCGACATCCGCCGCAAGGTCGAGATCGGCTGCTACGCCGGTATCCGGCACCGCCGGGGTCTGCCCGTGCGTGGGCAGCGGACCCGTACGAACGCCCGGACCCGGAAGGGCCCGAAGCGGACCGTCGCCGGCAAGAAGAAGCCCGGCAAGAAGTAGGGCCCAGCCGGAATTCTGGTCACTCGCTGTCGAGGCACCCCGCAACGGGGGCCAGGTGATCGACAGGGCGGGCAGCCGGAAGCCGATCGAGAACCAACACAGGAGCGCACACACACATGCCACCGAAGGCTCGTGCCGGAGCCGCTGTCAAGAAGGTCCGGCGCAAGGAACGCAAGAACGTCGCCCACGGGCAGGCGCATATCAAGAGCACCTTCAACAACACCATCGTGTCCATCACGGACCCGACCGGTGCCGTCATCTCCTGGGCCTCCGCCGGCCAGGTCGGCTTCAAGGGGTCCCGCAAGTCGACCCCGTTCGCCGCGCAGCTGGCCGCCGAGGCCGCCGCTCGCCGGGCGATGGAGCACGGCATGCGCAAGGTCGACGTATTCGTCAAGGGCCCCGGCTCCGGCCGGGAGACCGCGATCCGTTCGTTGCAGGCCGTCGGGCTGGAGGTCGGGCAGATCTCCGACGTCACGCCGCAGCCGCACAACGGGTGCCGTCCGCCGAAGCGTCGCCGGGTCTGAGAGGTTAGAGAGAGATGGCTCGTTATACCGGTGCTGACTGCCGCCGTTGCCGGCGGGAGAAGATGAAGCTGTTCCTCAAGGGCAGCAAGTGCGATGGTCCGAAGTGCCCGTTCGAGTCCCGGCCGTTCCCGCCCGGGCAGCACGGCCGAGGACGTACCAAGGAGACGGAGTACCTGCTCCAGCTCCGTGAGAAGCAGAAGGCCCGCCGCATCTACGGCGTGCTGGAGAAGCAGTTCCACGGTTACTACGTGGAGGCCGTGGCGAAGCAGGCCAAGACCGGTGAGGTCCTCCTGCAGATCCTCGAGTCGCGGCTCGACAACGTGGTGTACCGGGCCGGCTTCGGCAAGTCGCGGGACATGGCTCGCCAGCTGGTCAAGCACGGTCACCTCACGGTGAACGGCAAGAAGGTCGACATCCCGTCGTACCGGGTCAAGGAGCACGACATCATCGAGGTTCGGGGCAAGAGCAAGGAGCTCACCCCGTTCATCGTGGCGCAGGCCGAGGCCGGTTCGCGGACCGTCCCCGCCTGGCTCGAGGTGATCCCGAGCAACATGAAGATCCTCGTGCACTCCCTCCCGGCCCGGCAGGTCATCGACACGCAGGTCCAGGAGCAGCTGATCGTCGAGCTCTACTCCAAGTAGGCCTCGGCTCGTCGCGGTGGCCCGTCCCTGGGGGCGGGCCACCGGAGACATTCACCTGAGCGTCATATGGCGGGCGCTCCGGAAGAGAAGAGAAACAATGCTCATCAGTCAGCGACCGACTCTCTCCGAGGAGTCGATCAACGAGACCCGGTCCCGGTTCACCATCGAGCCGCTGGAGCCGGGCTTCGGGTACACCCTGGGCAACTCGCTGCGGCGTACGCTGCTGTCGTCCATCCCGGGCGCGGCGGTGACCTCGATCAAGATCGACGGGGTGCTGCACGAGTTCACCACGATCCCCGGGGTCAAGGAGGACGTGGTCGAGCTCGTCATGAACGTCAAGGAGCTCTGCGTCAGCTCCGAGCACGACGAGCCGGTCAGCATGTACCTGCGCAAGCAGGGCCCGGGCGACGTGACGGCGGGGGACATCCAGCCGCCGGCCGGCGTCTCGGTGCACAACCCGGACCTCAAGCTCGCCACCCTGAACGGCAAGGGCCGGCTCGACATGGAGCTGACCGTCGAGCGGGGTCGTGGCTACGTCACGGCGGCCCAGAACAAGCAGGCGGGTGCCGAGATCGGCCGAATCCCGGTCGACTCGATCTACTCGCCGGTGCTGAAGGTGACGTACCGCGTCGAGGCCACCCGGGTCGAGCAGCGGACCGACTTCGACCGGCTGATCATCGACGTCGAGACCAAGCCGTCGATGGGCCCGCGTACCGCGCTGGCCTCCGCCGGTTCGACGCTGGTGGAGCTCTTCGGTCTGGCTCGGGAGCTGGACGAGACCGCCGAGGGCATCGACATCGGCCCGTCCCCGCAGGACGCTCAGCTGGCGGCGGACCTGGCACTGCCGATCGAGGAGCTGGACCTCACGGTCCGTTCCTACAACTGCCTCAAGCGCGAGGGCATCAACTCCGTCGGTGAGCTGATCGGGCGCACCGAGGCCGACCTCCTCGACATCCGCAACTTCGGTCAGAAGTCGATCGACGAGGTCAAGATGAAGCTGGCCGGGATGGGGCTGGGGCTGAAGGACTCGGCTCCCAACTTCGACCCGGCGCACGTCGTGGACGCCTTTGGTGAGGCCGACTACGACACGGACGACTACCGCGAGACCGAGCAGCTCTAGTCCGCGCTGCCGCCACACCTGAGGAGCAAGCATGCCCACGCCCACCAAAGGCGCCCGCCTCGGCGGCAGCCCCGCGCACGAGCGGCTGATGTTGGCCAACCTGGCCACCTCGCTGTTCCAGCACGGCAAGATCAAGACCACCGAGACCAAGGCTCGTCGCCTGCGCCCGGTCGCCGAGCGGCTCATCACCAAGGCCAAGCGCGGTGATCTGGCCTCCCGGCGTCGGGTCCTGGGTGTGGTCAAGGACAAGGATGTGGTCTACGCCCTGTTCGACCAGATCGCGCCCCGGTTCGCCACCCGCAACGGCGGCTACACCCGGATCGTGAAGATCGGTCCCCGCAAGGGCGACAACGCTCCGATGGCGATCATCGAGCTGGTCGAGGAACTGCAGGTCGTCGAGCCGGCGGCGAACAAGAAGACCGCCGACCGCAAGGCGGCGCAGCAGGACAAGGTCGAGGCCCTGGCCCCGGCCGACGAAACCCCCCGGTCCAGCGAGGGTGACCAGGACGCAGAGGCTCCGGTCTCGGCTTCCGGCGACACCGCCGCCGCCCGTGAGGACAGCGACGAGGCCACCGAGAACAAGGCCTGATCGCACAGCAGCACACGTCGGGCCCGGCACCCTCTCACGGGGGTGCCGGGCTCGACCCGTCAGTGGAGGTACGAGTGGACGAGCGGACCCGGTTGCGGTTGGACGTCTCGTACGACGGCACGGACTTCTCCGGCTGGGCCCCCCAGCCGAGTCGGCGTACGGTCGCCGGGGTGCTCGTCGAGAAGCTGGACCTGGTGCTCGGGGCGGGGACCGTGGTCGGGTTGACGGTGGCCGGTCGGACCGACGCCGGGGTACACGCCACCGGGCAGGTCTGCCACGTCGACCTGCCGACTGCGGTGTGGCGGGAGCACGAGGGGCTGCTGGTCAGACGGCTGGCCCGGATCCTGCCCACCGACGTCCGGGTGCGGGCGGCGACGGAGGTGTCAGCAGACTTCGACGCCCGGTTCTCGGCCACCTTCCGCCGCTACGAGTACCGGGTGACCGACGCCGCGTTCGGGGCTGATCCGTTGCGCCGACACGCGGTCCTGGCCTGGCCGAAGTCGCTCGACGTCGACCTGCTCAACGCCGCTGCGGCGGGGCTGGTGGGGGAGCACGACTTCGCCGCGTACTGCCGGCGCAAGGAGAACGCGACCACCCTGCGGGCGGTGTCCCGGTTGGACTGGCGGCGGGACCCGGACGGTGTCCTGGTGGCCACTGTCCAGGCCGACGCGTTCTGCCAGGCGATGGTCCGCAGCCTGGTCGGGGCGATGCTGGTGGCCGGGGACGGCCGGCGGCCGGTGGAGTGGCCGGCGGGGCTGTTGACCCGCCGTGACCGGGCCAGTGAGGTGACAGTGGCCGCCGCACACGGGTTGACACTGGTGGCGGTCGGCTATCCCGACGATCCCGCCGAGTACGCCCGCCGCGCCGATCTCACCCGGCGGCTGCGGGTTCCGGCCGGCTCCTGACCTGCGGGTTCCGGTCGGCTCCTGCCCCGGGTGGCGGGTCGGCTTCCGACCCGGACGCCGACCACCCGGGTCCTTCCGCAGCGTCTGTCAGTCGCCGTCGGGCGAGGTGCCGTCGCCGGTGCGCCCGTCGAGGTCAGGGTTCGGCTGACCGGCGGTTCCGCCGTTGGCCCGGGCCTCCAGGACGGTCTTGTCCAGGTGCAGCTCGATCAGGTCGAACATGATGTCGCGTACTGTCGGGTCGCCGGACGGGATCGACTCTCCGGCGGCCCGGACGACCAGGGTGAACGCCAGGTAGTGGCCGCGTACCTGCCAGCCGACCCGGGACGGTGCGGTGCCCAGCACTGCGGTGTCGTCACCGGCGGGCATCCCCTGGAACCGGCCCTGCCGTTCGTCGAGGAGTTCCCGGATCCGGTCCCTGGCCCGTTCGGCGTTGGCGACGTCGGGCAGGTTGAACAGCCCGGCGGTGACCAGGTGTCGGCCGTCGGGGCTGCGCAGGGTGCCCCGGACCACCTGGCTGCACCCGACCCGGGCCAGCAGGTCGGCGACCTCCCCGGTGGCGGCTGTCGCGCAGCTGCCGCTGCTGTGGGTCCGCAACACCTGGTAGGGGGCGGTGCCGTCGAGCGTCAGCCGCTTGGTGCCGAAGACCTCCTTGGTGGTCAGCGGCGCCTGGTCGGTGTCCCGGGAGTCGATGTTCTGCGGTTCGGTGCGGTGCGGTGCGGTGACCGGTGCGGCGGCCGGGGTCCCGGGGACCTCCGGATCCCGGTCGACGATCAGGGCGGCGGCGGTCAGCCCGCAGAGGGCGAGCAGGACCAGTACCGCCGCGCTTCCGATCAGGACCTGCCAGGGGCGGGCGCCCCGGCCTGCCTCGCGGTGGCTGTGGACCGGTCCGAGGGGCTGCATCGGCGGTGGCAGTCGGCTGGTGTGCGCCGGGGGTGGGGCGGGTGCCGGCTCTGGTTCGGGTTCGGCTATCGGTTCCGCCTCGACGACCGGTGCCGGACGGCTGGCCCGGGGCAGGATCGGGGTCGGGAAGCGCGACGGTGACGGGCCGGTGTGGGCGGGCCGACCCGTCACCACCGACAGTTCGGTCCCGGGGCGGGGGGATTCCATGGGGCGGTCCTCACCGGACTCGTACCGATAAACCATGTTGCCCAGGTTAAGGAACAATGCCCCCTTAAGGGGTATTTCCCGGAAATCAACTTCCCACGCCGCCGGGCCCGCCGCCCGGCCGTCGACAGCCCCGATCCGGGTCGGTGCGAGAATGCCGGACGTGACCGGGGACCACTACTTCACCGCCGAACCCACGGCTGCGGCCGCACCACGGGAGGTGGAGTTCACCGCCGCCGGACGCGAGTGGACACTCGCCTCCGCAGCCAACGTCTTCTCCGCCGACCGGCTCGACGCGGGCACCGCCGTACTGCTGCGCAAGGCCCGGCTGCCGCACGCCGCCACCACCGGCGCGCTGCTCGACCTGGGCTGCGGGTTCGGTCCCATCACCTGCGTCCTGGCCGTATCGGCCCCGTCCGCCACCGTCTGGGCCGTCGACGTCAACGAGCGGGCCCGCGACCTGACCACGGCGAACGCGGCACGGGTCGGGGTGGCCGACCGGGTCCGGGTGCACGCTCCGGACGACGTCCCGCAGGACGTCACCTTCACCCAGATCTGGTCCAACCCGCCGATCCGGATCGGCAAGCCCGAGCTGCACGACCTGCTCCGACGGTGGCTGCCCCGACTCGCCCCGGACGGCATCGGCTGGCTGGTGGTGGCTCGGCACCTCGGCGGGGACTCCCTGCACCGGTGGTTGGTCGACCAGGGTTGGCGGGTCGAACGGCACGCGAGCCAGAAGGGTTACCGGGTCCTGCGGATCACCCGGTAAATGGTTGTCGCGTCCGGGCCTGCCTCAGGCAGGATGCCGTCGTGGGATACGTGGACGTGGCAGCCGTCGGACACGTCCTACCCGACGGCCGTGAGTTGCTACGCGACGTGTCGTTCCGGGTGGGCGAGGGGGCCAAGGTAGCCCTGGTCGGGCCGAACGGCGCGGGGAAAACGACACTGTTGCGGTTGGTCGCCGGAGACCAACCGGTGCACACCGGAGCTGTGGCCCGTGCCGGTGGGCTCGGGGTCATGCGTCAGTTCATCGGCATGATCGGGGACGAGCAGACCCTCGCCGACCTGGCGCTGTCGCTGCTCCCGCCCGCCGTACGGGACGCCGGCCACCGGCTCGCCGACACCGAGCAGGCAATGCGCGAGGCCGAGGAACGAGACAGCGGCTCCGCCGGCCGGGCCCAGCTCGCGTACGCCGACGCCCTGGCCGCCTGGGGGGAGGTCGGCGGGTACGACGCCGAGGTGCTCCTGGACACCGTCGCCACCATCGTGCTCGACCAGCAGTGGGAGACCGTACGCGACCGTCCGGTGCGGACCCTCTCCGGCGGGCAGCAGAAGCGGTTCGCCCTGGAACTGCTGCTGCGCGGCACCGACGAGGTGCTGCTCCTCGACGAGCCTGACAACTTCCTCGACGTGCCGGGCAAACGCTGGCTGGAGGGCCGGCTGCGGGAGTCGACGAAGTCGGTGCTCTACGTCTCGCACGACCGGGAACTGCTGGCCCGGACCGCCGAGCGGGTGGTCACGGTCGAAGGCGGCAGCGCCTGGGTGCATCCGGGCGGCTTCGCCAGCTGGTACGAGGCCCGGGTCGCCCGGCACGCCCGCCTCGACGAGCTGCGTCGTCGGTGGGACGAGGAGCACCAGAAGCTGCGTGAGCTGATGCTGATGTACAAGCAGAAGGCCGCGTACAACGACGGGTTGGCGTCGCGGTACCAGGCCGCCCAGACCCGACTGCGCAAGTTCGAGGAGGCCGGGCCGCCGCCCGTACCCCCGAAGGAGCAGGACATCCGGATGCAGCTCTCCGGCGGTCGGACCGGGCGACGCGCGGTGATCTGCGAGCAGCTGGAGCTGGACGGCCTGACCTACCCCTTCGACCTGGAGCTCTGGTACGGCGACCGGGTGGCGGTCCTCGGTGCCAACGGCACCGGCAAGTCCCACTTCCTGCGGCTGCTGGCCCGGGGCGGCACCGACCCGGACGTGACGGTCGTCGACAGCGACGCGGCGACCGGGCTCACCCCGGTGGCCCACGACGGGGTGGCCCGACTCGGGGCGCGGGTCCGTCCCGGACACTTCTCCCAGACCCACGACCGGCCCGAGCTGACCGGGAGGACACTCGTCGAGATCCTCTGGCGGGGGGACGACCACCGGGCCGGGATGGACCGGCACGCGGCAATGGCCGCACTGAGCCGGTACGAGCTGGCCGGGCAGGGTGACCAGCGGTTCGGCAGCCTCTCCGGCGGGCAGCAGGCCCGGTTCCTGGTGCTCCTGCTGGAGCTGTCCGGGGCGACCCTGCTCCTGCTCGACGAGCCCACCGACAACCTGGACCTGGCCAGTGCGGAGGCGCTGGAGGCGGGGCTCGCCGGATTCGCCGGCACCGTCGTCGCTGTCACCCACGACCGCTGGTTCACCCGCTCGTTCGACAGGTTCGTGCTGTTCCGTGGCGACGGTGAGGTGGTCGAGACCGACGAGCCGGTCTGGGACGTCGCCTGACCGCGATCCGGGGGGACCGGTCGGCATCCGGGTGGTCCTCGGGCGGCATCCGGCTGGCTCCGGTGCGGGATCCCCGCAGGTCGTGGCCGGGGCATGGGTGCCCCGCTCGGCATAGGGTGGCCTGGTGACTGAGATGACGTATCGCCGGCTGGGCGACTCCGGGCTCGTGGTGTCCGTGGTCGGCGTCGGCTGCAACAACTTCGGCCGTAAGCTCGACCTCGACGGCACCCGGGAGGTGGTCGACGCCGCGCTGGACGCCGGGATCAACCTCTTCGACACCGCAGACATCTACGGTGAGCCGCAGGGTGCCTCCGAGGAACTGCTCGGCCAGGTGCTCAAGGGCCGCCGGGACGACGTGGTGCTGGCCAGCAAGTTCGGTATGGACATGCACGGACTCAACGGCCCCGACCACGGTGCCCGTGGTGCCCGGCGGTACCTGACCCGGGCGGTGGAGGCCTCGCTGCGCCGCCTCGGCACCGACCACATCGACCTGTACCAGATGCACGAGCCCGATCCGGGGACCCCGATCGAGGAGACCCTGGCCGCCCTGGACGACCTGGTCCGCGCCGGGAAGGTCCGCTACCTCGGCAACTCCAACTTCACCGGCTGGCAGATCGCCGACGCCGACTGGACCGCCCGGGCCGCCGGCACCAACCGGTTCGTCAGCGCCCAGAACCAGTACAGCCTGCTGGAGCGGGGGGTCGAGGCGGAGGTGGTGCCGGCCTGTGAGCGCTTCGGGCTGGGACTGCTGCCGTTCTTCCCGCTCGCCGACGGGCTGCTCACCGGCAAGTACCGCCGGGACCAGGCCCCGCCCGGCGGCAGCCGGCTCTCCGGCAGCGGCACCCGCTACCAGCAGCGCCTGGCCGCCGCCGACTGGGACACCATCGAGGCCCTGGAGGCGTACGCCGCCGAGCGGGACGTGTCCCTGCTCCAGGTGGCCATCGGCGGTCTCGCCGCCCAGCCGGCGGTGACCTCGGTCATCGCCGGTGCCACCACCGCCGACCAGGTCCGGTCCAACGCCGCCGCCGGCGCCTGGCAACCCACCCCCACCGACCTGACCGCCCTGCACACCCTCCTCACCAACTAACCCCCACCCCCAACCCCCAACCCCCAACCCCCAACCCCCCAACCCCCCAACCCCCGGCCTTCCCGCTTCCTGGCGCCTGGTGATCAAGGGGTTTGCGTCACCAGTGAGTGCCGCAGTGACGCAAACCCCTTGATCAACGAGGTGATCCGGCGGTCGGAGGGGGGTGGGGGTTGGGGGTGGGGGGGTGGGGGGTTGGGGGGTGGGGTGGGGTGGGGGTTAGAGGGGGGTGTCGGGGTTGATTCGGGTGGGGTCCTTGGGGAGGCGGCCGGTTCCCTTGACCGTTCTGCCGTCGTTGGCGGCTACGCCGGCGCGGCTGGCCGTACCGCCCAGTCGGACGATCATGGCGTCGGTGTCCCGGACGAGCACCTCACGGACCTCGGCCTCGCCCACCAGCGTGGAGTCGGCGGCGAGTCCCCGCAACGCGGTGAGCTGCTGGACGGCCCGCCTGTCGTCGCCCGCCGCCTCCGAGGTCCGGGCCGCCGTCAGCTTGTTCGTCAGCTTCCGGTGGGCCGGTTCGGAGATCCGCCCGGTGGCGCGGAACCTGTCGATCAGGTTCTGCACGTCCCGCAGCGAGGTGGTGACGAAGAACCGGACCGTGGCGGTGGTGCCGTTGCCCGCCCGGTCGGTGGCGGTGACGGTCAGCTCGTGCAGGCCGAGCGGCAGCTCGTACATGGCCTGCAGGGTTCCGGTGGCGTACGGTCGGCCGTCGAGCGTTCCCACCACCGACCGGATCCCGGAGGTCGGGTCGACGGCCTGCCAGGAGACGCGGACGTCCTGGCTGTCGCCGCAGAACTGGCCGTCGGCGACCCCGGACACCAGCAGCGTCGGCTTGGTGCCGTCGATCCGGACCACCGCCGACTTCAGCGACTCGACGTTGCTGGCGTTGTCGGTGGCCCGGTAGAGCAGTTCGTGCTCGCCGTCCCCGCTGATCTGCACCGGCCCGGCGTACGGCTGCCACTCACCACCGTCGAGCGACCACTCCAGCAGTCGTACCCCGGAGCCTTCGTCGGAGGAGGTGAGTACCACCGGGACCGTACCGTCGTGCCAGCCCTGGTCGTTCGGGGACGCGAACGACGCCGAACTCACCGGGGCGGTGGTGTCGACAGTGCTGGCGGTGAGTCGGAAGTAGTCGAACGACACCGTCTTCGAGGCAGTCTGTGCGGCCCCGAGGGTGAACAGCCCCACCCTGGGGATGGCCCCGACGGCGGCGTTGGTCAACTCTCCCAGGACCGTCCACTCCGACCCGTCCGCCGAGTACGACGCGGTGTACGTGTCACCGCTGCGGGCCACCCGCAGGTGCCACACCCCCTGGGTGAGGCTGCCCGCGTCCGGTTGCGGGTTCTGGACCGCCCCGTCGATCTCGCTGCGGAACTCGATCCGGCGGCTGACCGGCTGGCCGGGGGAGTTGTCCACCAGGTAGTCGAGCTTGAGGTAGTTGTCGTCGTCCGCGTACACCAGGAGCCCGGCCTGCTGGTACTGCTCGTCGAGGAGGCTCCCGTCGACCTTCGTCTGGATGGTCCAGTCGCCCTGCGGTGCGGTCTGCAGGACGAAGTTGGTCGGCCCGGAGTTGCCGCCACCGTAGATGTCACCGTTCGGGACGTCGACGTGCAGCGCGCCGTCGGTCACCCGGTAGCCGGCCGGGTCCTCCCTGACGATGGCGTTCCACCGGCACACGTCCAGGGCGTCCCCGGTGAACTCGTCGGACGGGGTCACCGGCTCGGCCGGGATGTCCGGGGCGACCTGGAACCAGTCGAAGGCCGCCTCCACCACCGGGGCGGTGGTGCCGCCGTTGAGGGCGAACAGACCGATCTGCGGGGCGGTGATGCCGGCCAGCGCGGCCGGTCGGCCGACCGGGGTGTAGGTCTGCCCGTCGGCCGAGAAGGCGGCGGTCAGGTTCGTCCCGTCGCTGGTCAGCCGCAGGTGGATGGTGTCACCGTCGGGGGCGGGGCCGCTGTCGGTCCCCTCGTTGCGGGGCACCCCGGCGGTCTCCCGGATGAACTCCACCCGACGGCTGCCGCCGTAGAGCAGGTCGAGCTTGGCGTAGTTGTCGTCGTCGCCGTAGACGATCAGACCGGCCTGCTGGTAGTCGGTGGTGGTCGGGACCGTCACCTTCGTGGTCACCTGCCAGGCCCCGGTCGGCGCGGGCTGGAGCACCAGGTTGGTCGCGTCGTTGCGGTCACCGTAGAGGTCCCCGACCCCGGTGGGCAGGCGCAGCGAGCCGCCGGAGACCGCGTACGACTGGTTCTCCCGGACTATCGTCTTCCACCGGTCCCGGTCCAGGGAGTTCCCGTCGAAGGCGTCCGACCGGGCACCGAAGCAGGAGGTGTTCGGCGCCTCCACCCGTACCTGGGCGGTGGCGTACGAGGTGGCCCCCCGCTTGTCGGTCACCGTCAGGGTGGCGGTGAACGTACCCGGGACGGTGTAGGTGTGCTCGGCGTCGAGGGTGTCCGCCGTGGCACCGTCACCGAAGTCCCAGGCGTACGTGAGCGGGGTGTCGTCCTCCGGGTCGGTGGCGGTGCCGACGAAGGCGACGGTGACCGGTGCGGTGCCGGTGGTGGGGGTGGCGGTGGCTGTCACGGTCGGCGGGGCGTTGTCGGTCACGCCCCTGCCGACGAAGTCCATCCAGTTGACGTTGAACAGACTGTTGGCGCCTCCGCCCGGGTCCCGGGCCACGAAGAAGAGCGTGCCGCCCGAGTCGGCGTCCGTCGGCACCTGCGCGGTGACGTCCGTGTACGTCTGCCACTCTCCGGTCGTGGGGACGTCGACCGAGGTGAGCAGCGGACCGTCGGGCGCACCGGCGCGTACCTCGACACGTCCACCGGAGGTCGCCGAGGCGACCCGGAACCGGATGGCGTCGATGCCGGTCAGGCTGGCGGGCTTGACCGACCACCAGTCGCCATCCTCGATGAACCCGATGTTCTGTCCACCCCCGGCGGTGTCCCCGGTGGTCTCCCGCCCTACGCCCGGGTCGCCGCCCCCGGTGCCGCCCGGGATCCGACCGGTGGCGGTGTAGTACTCGGCCTGCTTGCGCTTGGGCTGGAGGATCTCCAGGGACCGGCCGGTCAGTGCCCCGGCGCCGCCCGTACCGCCGTTGTCGGTGTAGGTCGCCTCCAGGACGGTGAAGACGTTCGCCTCGGCCCCGTGGCCGGCGGCGAGCTGGGTCTGCACGGTGCCGGTGCAGCCGGTGTGCTGCTCCAGCGGGTGGGCGTGCTCGTCGTGGCCGAGCAGGACCTGGAGGTTCACCCGGGCGCAGTCGATCTCCCCGTCCTCCGCGTCGGTCACCTTGACCGTGTACTTGACCTGGTCACCCCATTCGAAGAAGCCGCCGTCCGGGGGGAACTCGATGGTCACTGTCGGGGCGGTGTTGCCGACCGTCACCCGGACGTTGGCCACCGCGGTCCGCCCCCTGTCGTTGGTGACGGTGAGCTGGGCGTTGTAGTTGCCGGCAGCGTCGTACGTGTGGGTGGGGTTCGCCGCCGTCGAGGACTCCCCGTCGCCGAAGGTCCAGGCGTACGTCAGCGACCCACCGTCGGGGTCCCGGGAACCGGCGCTGGAGAAGGTGACGGTCAGCGGTGACGGCCCGGAGGTCGGGTCTGCTTCGGCCTGCGCGATGGGGGCCCGGTCACCGGCGACGTAGTCGATCCGGTAGACCCCCGAGTTGTCGTTGTTGCCGCCGAAGCCACTGCCCCACTCGATCAGGTACAGCGCGCCGTCCGGCCCGAACTCGAAGTCCATCGGCCGGATGAAGGTCATCCCGGTGAGCAGCTGGTTGATGTCGACCAGGGACTTCCCGTCCTCGGTGACCTGCATGGTGTACATCTTCGACTGGTTCCACTCGCCGAGGAGGGCCTTGCCGTCGTAGTACGCCGGCCACTTGCGGGTCGACTGGTTGTCGGCGTCGTACCGGTAGACCGGGCCGCCCATCGGTGCTCCGCCGCCGCCGATCTCCGGGAAGCGCGGGTTGGGAGCGTAGCCGTAGTCGACTGTGGCCGGGATGGCCGGGGGCAGGGTGGTCAGGCCGGTGTTGTTGGGGGAGTTGTTCACCGGTGCGGCGCAGTCGAACTTCGCCCCGCTCGGGCCCGAGGGGAACTGGTAGTCGTTGTACGCCTGGTTGGCCCCGTGGCAGTACGGCCAGCCGTAGTTGCCGGGCCGGTCGACGATGTTCCACTCGACCAGGCCCTCGGGTCCCCGGTTGGGGTTGGCCGCGCTGGCGTCCGGCCCGTAGTCGGCGACGTAGAGCACGTCGGTGCGGAGGTCGACACCGATCCGGAACGGGTTGCGGAAGCCCATCGCGTAGATCTCGGGGCGGGTCTTCTCGGTGCCGGCCGGGAAGAGGTTGCCCTCCGGGACCGTGTACGTACCGTCGTCCTCCGGGTGGATCCGGAGGACCTTCCCGCGCAGGTCGTTGGTGTTTCCGGAGGACCGCTGCGCGTCGTAGTCCTGGCGTCCCGGTCGCTCGTCGATCGGGGTGAACGCGCTGGACTCGAAGGGGTTGGTGTTGTCGCCGGTGGCCAGGTAGAGGTTGCCGGCCGAGTCGAACGTCATCGTCCCGCCCGCGTGGCAGCAGGTGTTGCGCTGGGTGGTGACCTCCAGGACGACCTTCTCGCTGGCGGTGTCGATGGTGTCGCCGCTGACAGTGAACCGGGACAGCAGGTTGCGGGGGCCGCCGCCGTTGGGGGCGTAGTAGAGGTACACCCAGTTGTTCGTGGCGAAGTCCGGGTCGAGGCGGATGCCGATCAGGCCGTCCTCGTTTCCGGTGAAGACGTCCAGGTCGGCGGCGGTGACGGTGTTGCCGGTGTCCGGCTTGACGATCTGGACCCGGCCGTCACGCTCGATGTAGAAGACCCGGCCGTCGGCGGCGACGTCCAACTCCATCGGGTTGCTGGTGTCGTCGTCGAGCGTCACCTTCTCGAAGCTCTCGGTCTTCGAGGCGGCACAGTCGGAGTCGACCACTCCGGCGGCGGTCTGGATGCCGCCCAGCAGGTGTTGCAGGAACTCCGGTTCGGCGAAGGACTCGTCGGTGTGGCCGCCGCCGGTGTACCAGGCCCGGCCGCCGTCGTACTCCTGGCACCAGGCGATCGGGTGGTCGTGTCCCATCGCGCCGCTGCCGGGGGCGTAGGTGCTCTCGTCCAGGCTGGACAGGACGTGGACCTGGGAGCGCGGGTTGGACCGGAAGTTGTACCACTCGTCGTACCGGGTCCAGCGTTCCGGCAGGTGTGCCGTCGACTCGTGCGCGTGGTCCTCGACCTTGATCGTCGCGGTCTGGTTGGCCGGGTGGCTGGCGAAGTACGCGCCGACCAGCTTGCCGTACCACTCCCAGCTGTACTCGGTGTCCGAGGCGGCGTGCACACCGGCGTAGCCGCCGCCGGCCTGGATGTAGCGCTCGAACGCCGCCTGCTGACCGGCGTCGAGGACGTCCCCCGTGGTGGAGAGCCAGACGACCGCCCGGTAGCGGGCCAGGTTGGCGTCGGTGAAGGCACCGCCGTCCTCGGTGGCGTCGACCGTGAACCCGTGTTCGGCCCCGAGTCGTTGGATGGCGGCGATGCCGGCCGGAATGGAACCGTGCCGGAACCCGGCGGTCTTGGAGAAGACCAGCACCGAGTACGGCTCGGCCTCGTCCGCCGCCGGGGCGGGCGGTACCGGTGCCGGTGCGGCCTGCGCGGCTGCGGGCTCGACGGTGGGGGCGGCCTGGGCGGGCACACCCATGAGCATGGTGGTGGTGAGGGTGAGCGCGAGCAGGGCCGCGGGGAGGGGACCCCGTGGCGATCTGATGCGGCGGAATCGGGACACCAGGGTCTCCTCTGTCCGTGCGGGACGACGGGTGTCGGAGCGGCCCGCCGAAGACCGCCCCGATCCGACCCGACAGCACTGGCGACCGGGGGGCGCCGACGCCCCGGACAGTCATTCTGACGAATCGATAAACAAATTAATTCGGATGTATCTATGTCCGACAAGATGCAGTCCGGTCACGGTTGTGTAACGCCAGTCCGCAATAGCCTCGACTCCCGCCAAACCGACCGGAACACGCCCGGTGACCCAGCCGGCCCCGGGTGAGCTGCGGCACGGCTCGGTCGACACCCCCTTGGCGGATCCGCCGATCCGTCGTACGGTGGCACCGAACCAACCCACGGGAGCCCGGTGTACCGGGCTGAGAGGGGGGCTAGGAGCCCCCGACCGTCGAACCTGATCCGGGTAATGCCGGCGCAGGGAGGAGTGTTGCCGTGCCGTCCCTGGGACGACTGCATCTGGTCACCGACACCCGCCCCGGGCGGGATCCGCTCGCCGTGGTCCGTGCCGCGCTGGCCGTCGCCGACAGCGAACTCGTCGTCCAGGTCCGGGTCGCCGACGAGGCCACCGACCGCGAGGCGTACGACCTGGCCGCCCGGATCCTCGGGCTCTGTACCCCGTACCGGGCCACCTGCCTGGTCAACGATCGACTGCACGTCGCCCTGGCGGTCGGTGCGGCCGGCGGGCACGTCGGCGCCGACGACCTGCCCGTCCCCGCCGCCCGCCGGGTCCTCGGCCCCGACGGGGTGCTCGGCGCCACCGCCCGGGAACCCGTCGCCGCCCGGGCCGCCATCGCCGCCGGGGCCGACTACCTGGGCGTCGGCCCGTGCCACCACACCGCCACCAAGGACGGTCTGCCCGACCCGATCGGCCCCGCCGGGGTACGCGCCGTCGCCGACGCCGTCGACGTACCAGTCATCGCGATCGGTGGGGTGACAGTGGCGACAGTTCCGGCGCTGCGCGCCGCCGGGGCGTACGGGGTGGCGGTGGTGGGGGCGCTCTCCGACGCCGCCGACCCGGGCCGCACCACAGCCGACTTCCTGCGGGAACTGACGTGTTAGGAACGGCCTCCGCCCCGTCGACGGGCGAGGCCGTCGGTCCAACCGAGGCCGACGGATCCGTCGGTGCACCCGAGGTGGCGGTGATCGGGGCGGGAGTGATCGGGCTGGCGGTGGCCTGGCGCTGCGCCCGACGCGGGCTCCGGGTGACAGTCCACGACCCCACCCCCGGCAGCGGGGCCTCGCACGTAGCGGCCGGGATGCTCTCCCCGGTCGTCGAGGCGCACTTCGGCGAGGGAGAGTTGACCGGGCTGCTGGCCGACTCGGCGGCCCGGTGGCCGGCCTTCGCCGCCGAGCTGACCGAGGCCGCCGACACCGACTTCGGATACCGCACCGAGGGCACCCTCGTGGTCGGACTGACCGGCGACGACCTGGCCGAGGCGCGACGACTCTGGACGTACCAGGCGGGGCTGGGGCTGCCGATCACCCCACTGCGCCCCTCCCAGCTGCGGGAACGCGAACCGGCGCTGGCCCTGCGGCTGCGCGGTGGTGCGCTGGCGGCCACCGACCACCAGGTCGACCCGCGCCTGTTGGTCGCCGCGCTGCGGACCGCCGCCCGCCGGGCCGGCGCCCGACTCGTCGGAACCCGGGTCGCCGACCTGGCCGAGGTGACCGCCCGGACCACCGTGGTCGCCGCCGGGTGCGGCGCAGCCGCGCTGACCGGGCTCCCGATCCGGCCGGTCAAGGGGCAGATCCTCCGACTCCGGGCCCCCGACGGCGGCCCGCCGGGGCTGCGCCACGTCATCAGGGGGCACGCCGACGGGGAACCGGTCTACCTGGTCCCCCGCGCCGACGGGGAGGTGGTCGTCGGGGCCACCGTCGAGGAACGGTCCGACACCACCGTCACCGCCGGCGCCGTCCTGCGACTCCTGCGCGCCGCCGTCGACCTGGTACCCGAGCTGGCCGAGTACGACCTGGTGGAGACGGTCGCCGGACTGCGCCCCGGTACGCCCGACAACGCCCCGGTCCTGGGGACGCTCCCCGGTCGGCCGGACGTCCTGGTCGCCACCGGACACCACAGGCACGGGATCGCCCTCACCCCGGTCACCGCAGACCTGATCGCCGACCTGGTGACCACCGGCGTGCCCGACCCCCGGCTCGCGCCCTTCGCCGCCGACCGGTTCGACACCGGCGGCCAGTCGATCGAGGAGGACAGGTGGAAGTGACTGTGAACGGGGTGGCCCGGGCGGTGACCGAGGGGCTGAGCGTGGCCGACCTGGTCCGCGTGGTCACCGCGGAGCAGCGGGGACTGGCGGTGGCGGTCAACGGCGAGGTGGTGCCGCGTACCGGGTGGCCGGATGAGGTCCTGCACCCGGGGGACCGGGTCGAGGTGCTCAGCGCGGCGCAGGGCGGGTGAACGCGGTGACCACCACCGACGGGCTCGTCCTCGGCGGGCAGACCTTCGACTCCCGGCTGATCCTCGGCACCGGTGGGGCGGCCAACCTGCACGTCCTGGAACAGGCGATCCGCGCCTCCGGCACCGGACTGGTCACCCTGGCGCTGCGCCGGGTGGACACCGCCCCCGGCACCTCCGGTGGACTGCTCGACCTGCTCGACCGGTGCGGCGTACGCCTGCTGCCCAACACTGCCGGCTGCTACACCGCCGCCGAGGCGGTCAAGGTCGCCCACCTGGCCCGGGACGCCTTCGACACCGACTGGATCAAGCTTGAGGTGATCGGCGACGAGCGCACGCTGCTGCCCGACGGGGTGGAGCTGCTGCGCGCCGCCGAGGAACTGGTCGCCGAGG
This sequence comes from Micromonospora sp. NPDC000207, assembly GCF_040300925.1. Taxonomy (NCBI): domain Bacteria; kingdom Bacillati; phylum Actinomycetota; class Actinomycetes; order Micromonosporales; family Micromonosporaceae; genus Micromonospora; species Micromonospora sp. NPDC000207. The sequence goes on along the minus strand of NZ_JBEPEQ010000019.1, from coordinate 44,830 downwards.
GCTTCACCGTCCTGCCGTACACCAGTGACGATCCGATTCTCGCCCGTCGGCTCGCCGACGTCGGGTGCGCGGCGGTGATGCCCGCCGGTTCGCCGATCGGGTCGGGGTTGGGCGTGGGCAACCCGCACCACATCCGGCTGATCCGGCAGAGCGTCGACGTACCGGTGATCCTGGACGCCGGGATCGGCACCGCCTCCGACGCGGCCCTGGCGATGGAGCTCGGCTGCGACGCGGTGTTGCTGGCCAGCGCCGTCACCCGGGCGGTGGATCCGGTGGCGATGGCCACCGCGATGCGGTACGCGACCGAGGCCGGTCGGCTGGCCCACGTCGCCGGTCGGATCCCCCGCCGGTTCCACGCCCTCGCCTCCACCCCTGACGAGGGGCGACCCGACCTGTGACAGCCATCCCCGCGTCTCGTGTGACACCACCCGGGCGGGAGCGCCCCGCCGAAGATCCCGGCAGGAGGCGGCCCCTGGCCGGGCCGGAACCCGCCACGACGCCCTCCGGGGTGGTGGTGCTCACCGGTCGGGTCGACGCCCCGAACGGGGTGGAACGGGCGGTCGCCGGGGCGGTGGCCGGGGGAGTGCGGTGGGTGGTCCTGCGGGAGCGGGACCTTCCCCGGGCCGAACGCGCCGCCCTCGCCGTCGAGCTGCGCGCGATCCTCGCCGAGGTGGACGGCACGTTGATAGTGGCCGGGCCGGACCCCCTCGACGGGGACGCCGTGCACCTGCCGGCCCGGGGGCCGTACCCGCCGCCGACCGTCGGCCTGGTCGGGCGCTCCTGCCACGACGCCGCCGAACTGGCCCGACTGACCACAGAGGACTACGTCACCCTCTCCCCGGTCTGGCCCACCGACACCAAACCCGGCCACGGTCCACCACTGCACCCCGACGGGCTGGCCCGGTTGGTCGGACGCAGTCCGGTTCCGGTCCTGGCCCTCGGCGGGGTGACCACCCCCGGCCGGGTGTCCGCCGCCGTCGCGGCGGGTGCCGCCGGTGTCGCAGTCCTCGGCGCGATCATGCGGGCCGGGGACCCGGCCGAGACGGCCACCGCCCTCACCGCCGCCTTCACCGACGCCACCTCCGGAGACGTCTCCACCGACGCCGCTTTCGGACGCGTCTCCACCGACGCCGTCTCCACCGACGCCTCCGGAGGCGTCGGCTCGGCCGTCGGCGACCAGCCCATCAGCACGACCAGGAGGGGAACGCCGTGACGCCAAGGACCGTACTCACCATCGCCGGCTCGGACTCCGGTGGTGGTGCTGGCATCCAAGCCGACCTCAAGACCTTCGCCGCCCTCGGCGCGTACGGCACGAGTGTCCTCACCGCCGTCACCGCCCAGAACACCCGGGGCGTCGACGGGGTCCTCCCGTTGCCCCCGCAGACAGTCACCGAGCAGCTCGACAGTGTCCTGACCGACTTCACCGTCCGGGCGGTGAAGACCGGCGTCCTGGGAACCCCGGCCGTCGCCGACGCCATCGCCGACGCGGCCCGCTCGGGGCGGCTGCCGCATCTGGTGGTGGACCCGGTGCTGGTGGCCACCAGCGGGCACACCCTCGGGGTGACGGCGGCGGTCGAGCGGCTCCTGCCGTACGCGCAGGTGGCGACGCCGAACTGCGCGGAGGCCGCAGCCCTCACCGGCGGCCTGGTGACCACTGTGGAGGAGATGGTCGCCGCCGCCGAGGCGCTGGCCGCCGGTGGACCGGCGCACGTGGTGGTGACCGGTGGGGACGTGGACGCCGACGGGGAGTCCGTCGACGTCCTGGTCGGGGCCGGGGGCACCACGCTGCTGCGGGGTCCGAGGGTGGACACGGCCAACAACCACGGGACCGGCTGCTCGTTCTCGGCGGCGGTCGCCGTCCGGTTGGCCGCCGGGGACCCGGTGGCGGTGGCGGTGGCGACCGCCAAGGAGTACGTCGCCCGTGCGCTGACCGGCGGGCGGGACTGGAAGTTGGGCGCGGGAGCCGGTCCGTTGGACCACTTCGGCTGGGCCTGCGCCCCGGATCAGGGGAGCGCAGGGGCGTCCCGCCCCGCGTGAAGCACAGGGAGGCTGTCATGCACACACGCCGCAAGGTCTACGTCGAGGGATCCCGGCCGGACGTCCGGGTGCCCTTCGCCGAGGTGGAGTTGACCGGTGACAACCCGCCCGTGCGGTTGTACGACACGTCGGGGCCGGGCTCCGACCCGGAGGTGGGGTTGCCGCCGCTGCGCGGACGGTGGATCGCCGAACGGGGGGACGTGGCCCCGGTCCGGGGCGGGGGCACCCCGCTGGTGGGCGTGGACGGTCGGCGACCGACCCAGCTCGCGTACGCCCGCGCCGGGGTGGTGACCCCGGAGATGGAGTTCGTGGCGATCCGGGAGCAGGTGACGCCGGAACTGGTGCGCGACGAGATCGCCGCCGGTCGGGCGGTGCTCCCGCTCAACGTCAACCATCCCGAGTGCGAACCGGCGATCATCGGCAAGGCGTTCCTGGTGAAGGTGAACGCCAACATCGGCACCTCGGCTGTCACCTCCTCGGTGGCCGAGGAGGTGGAGAAGATGACGTGGGCGACCCGTTGGGGTGCGGACACGGTGATGGACCTCTCCACCGGTAAGCGGATCCACCAGACCCGCGAGGCGATCGTGCGCAACTCGCCGGTGCCGATCGGGACGGTCCCCATCTACCAGGCGTTGGAGAAGGTCGACGGTGACCCGGTGAAGCTCACCTGGGAGGTGTTCCGGGAGACCGTGATCGAGCAGGCCGAGCAGGGCGTGGACTACATGACGGTGCACGCCGGGGTGCTGCTGCCGTACGTGCCGATGGCGGTGGACCGGGTCACCGGGATCGTCTCCCGGGGCGGGTCGATCATGGCCGCCTGGTGCCTGGCACACCACACGGAGAACTTCCTCTACACCAACTTCCGGGAACTCTGCGAGATCCTGGCCCGCTACGACGTGACCTTCTCCCTCGGGGACGGGCTGCGCCCGGGTTCCATCGCGGACGCCAACGACGAGGCGCAGTTCGCCGAACTCCGTACCCTCGGCGAACTCACCAGGATCGCCTGGGAGTACGACGTCCAGGTCATGATCGAGGGACCGGGGCACGTGCCGATGCACAAGATCAAGGAGAACGTGGACCTCCAGCAGGAGTGGTGCCACGAGGCGCCCTTCTACACCCTCGGTCCGCTGACCACCGACATCGCCCCGGCGTACGACCACATCACCTCGGCGATCGGTGCCGCGATGATCGGCATGTTCGGCACCGCGATGCTCTGTTACGTCACGCCGAAGGAGCACCTCGGGCTGCCGGACCGGGACGACGTCAAGGCCGGGGTCATCGCGTACAAGATCGCCGCGCACGCCGCCGACCTGGCCAAGGGCCACCCCGGGGCGCAGGACTGGGACGACGCGCTGTCGAAGGCCCGGTTCGAGTTCCGGTGGGAGGACCAGTTCAACCTCTCCCTGGACCCGCAGACGGCGCGGTCGTACCACGACGCGACACTGCCGGCCGCGCCGGCGAAGACGGCCCACTTCTGCTCCATGTGCGGACCGAAGTTCTGCTCCATGAAGATCACCCAGGAGCTGAAGGAGTACGCCGCCCGGGGCATGCAGGCCAAGTCCGACGAGTTCCGCTCCACCGGGGGACGGGTATACCTGCCCCTCGCCTGAGGGTCCCCCTGTCAGTCCCGGCTGTGTCGGCCGGAGGAGCCCAGCCGCCGCTTACCGGTCTCCGGCTCCGTGGTCGGCCGACCCAGTCCGGTGACCCAGTCGACGTACTCCTCGTCCTGGGCCGGCACCTCCGGTTCGGGGCGTTCCTTGCCGCCCCGCTCCCGAGGGACCTCGGCGGTCGGGTCGCCCGACTCGGTCCGGTTCCGGTTGCGTCGGAAGAAGCGCAGGACGGACCGGGTCGGGGTCGTCCCGTCGGCGCTCGGGTCGGCCTCCGCCGCCTCGGCGGGGACCCCGACCGGCACCGGTTCCGGTTCCTGCTCTACCGGTTCCAGCTCCAGGTCCGGCTCCGGCTCCGGCTCGGAACGCCGGGGCGGGGTGAAGGCGTTCCAACTGCTCACGTTACTCAGGTCGGGCAGGGACGGGAACCGACTGCTGACCCTCGCCGTCGTCGGCTCGGTCTCCGGGACGGCGGGCGGTGGTTCGGCCCCCCGGACGGCCGCCGGTGGCTCGGCCTCCCAGGTGGCGGTCGGTGGCTGTACCTCCCGGGCGGCGGGCGTCGGCTCGGTCCCCCAGGCGGCGGGCGGTGGTTCGGCCGGTCGGGCGGCGGGCACCGGCACCGGCGCGACCGGGGGCCGGGGCGCGTCGTCGTCGGCGAAGATCGGCCGGGGGGTCTCGGCCCGGGTCACCGTCGGCCAGTCCCAGTGCGCCGGGGTGGCCGCTGTCGAGGAACCGGTGTCCGGCTCCGGCCCTCTGTCGGCGGGGTCGGTCGACCCGTCGGCAGCGGTCGCCACGACCGGGTAGGTCGGGGAGACGCTGCCGGTCGGCACCACCGGGTCGGCGGGGCCGCCGGTCGGGACCGGGTCACCGTCGTTCGGGGTGGGGCCTGGTTCGGTCGGGGCGCTGCCCCCGTCGGTCAGGGTGCGGTCTGCGTCGGTCGGGGCCTCGGCTGGCGGACGGGTCGGGGTGTCGGGGGTGGACATGCTGCTGAGGCTCTCCGAAGTCTTCGGGTGGATGGGCTCGCCGGTGGACGGCAGGTCGTCGCCGTCGGCGGGAAGCGGATCGAGGATGTCGGTCGGCTCGATCGCCCCGGTGGCCCGAGCCGCCGGGGTGAACAGCGGCCAACGCCACGCGGTCGCGGCGGCGGAACCGAGCGCGCCGGTGCCCACCGCGATCAACCCGCCGAGGTACGGGGCGAACTGGAGCTGGTCGGCGCCGTTACCCGGTCCGGCGGTCAGGTGGGTGAAGGCGACCAACGCCGGCCCGGCCACCCCGGTCACCGCGCTCAGCACCGTCGGGTGGCCCTGCGCGCGGGCCAGCCAACCGGTCGCCGCCCCGGCGAGGAGGGCCAGCAGGGGCAGCAGTAGCGGTGCCAGACGCTGGGCCACTGTGGCGTCGAGCCAGGCGGGCTCCACCACACCCAACCGGACGAAGGGCAGGGGACCCGTGCCGAAGACCGACGGGGCCACCGAGAAGAGGGCGACCAGCCAGATCGTGGCGGTGACCAGCCCCATGTTCCACCCCAGAGGGGGGAACCACAGGGCGGCGAGCGCGGCCCCCGTGCCGACCACCGCGCCGAGAACCGCGCAGACCGCCACCGGCCAGGCCGGGTTCCCGGTGCCGATCTCGGCGGCGCGGGCCGGCAGGGTGCAGAGCGGGACGACGACTGTCGCCCCGAGCCCGGCGACCCCGGCGACCGCCAGTCGACGCGCCGTGGTCGCCGTCGGTCCGTCGCGGGCGAGCAGGCGATCGGCGACGACCGCACCTGTCGTCGCGGCCACCGCCGCGCACCAGCCCACCCAGACGAGCTGTCCGGGCCAGCGGTTGGCGTCCGCGCCGTCGTACTCGCCGATCAGACGGAGAATGCCGAAGGCGTACGTCACGCCGAGCTGACCGGCACCGGCGAGCGTGCTCACCGCGAGGGCGGTGAGCAGCAGCCTGCTCCAGGTCCGAATCGCCATGTCGGGCACGTTACGGCCAGGTGGGGCCGATCGCCACCTTCGCCCAGCGTGCCGCCACGACGTGGTCCGGCGGGTCTACGTGGGCTTTCCCGTCACCGGTGTGCCGGGCCGGAGGAGGCGGCGGCCGCCGACGCCCCGACCGGCACCGGGGTCCGCTGTCCGCCCTCCGGCGCATGCTGCTCCATGAGGAGTTCGTGCAGGTCCGCGCTGACCTGGGCCACGTCGGCCAGGTGGGCGTTGCGGCCCAGCGACCGGGGTCGGGGGATTGTCACCTCGACCACCTTGCGGATCCGGCCCGGACGGGGGCTGAGCACCACCACCCGGTCGGCGAGCAGCACCGCCTCGTCGATCGAGTGGGTGACGAAGACGATGGTGGCGCGGGTCTCCATGTGGACCCGCTGGAGTTCACCGGAGAGTTCCTCACGGGTCAGCGCGTCGAGCGCGGAGAACGGCTCGTCCATCAGCATCACCCGGGGTTCGCCGATCAACGACCGGCACAGCGACACCCGCTGCTGCATGCCGCCGGAGAGCTCGTGCGGCAGCCGCTTCTCGAAACCGGCGAGCCCGGCGAGGTCCAGCAGCTGCCGGGCCCGGTCCCGGTACTTCGCCCGACTCCAGCCGAAGATCTCCACCGGCAGCAGGACGTTGTCCAGGACCGTCCGCCAGGGAAGCAGCGCCGGCTTCTGGAAGAGCATGGCGATGTCCTGGCGGGGCTTCGTGATCGGCGTACCGGCGACGGTGATCTCGCCACCGGTGACCGGCAGGAGCCCGGCGATCATTCGCAACAGAGTGGACTTGCCGCACCCGGATCGACCGAGGACGGCGACGAACTCACCTTCGGTGACGGAGAGGTCGATGTTGCGTAACGCCTCGACCTGACCGGTGCGACCGGTGAAGGTGCGGGAAACTCCGGTCAGTCGGATCATCCCGACCCGCCTCCTTGAGCTGGGATCCTGCGGGGGACGGTCAGGGTAGCGAAGGACTGTTCACTGCGAACAGTCCGGGGTGGATTTCCTCATGTTTTCCTTTCTCGACCTCAAGTGACTGGTGACCATCAGATAGGAGTCTCGTACGCTGTGCGCGCGAAGAGTCCCCCTCTGATGCCGGAGTGAGCCACCCCCTGGGCTCGCCCGGCCTAGTTCGACGACCCTCCCGGGCGGTGAACCCTGCCCGGTGGGAAAGGACATGGTGCACTGATGAGAAGGCTGACCCGTACGGTCTTTGCCGCTGCGCTGGCCACCACCCTGGCCATGACGGCTGCCTGCAGCAGCGGATCGACCGCCTCCGAGGAGTCAGCGGGTGGTAACGGTGGGTCCCTGGAGAAGGTGACCTACCTCACCTCGTTCGCGAATTTCGGCCGTGACTCGTATGCCTGGGTGGCGAAGGAGAAGGGCTTCTTCAAGGAAGCCGGCTTCGACGTCGAGATCAAGCCCGGTCAGGGTACGGGCGCGGTGATCCAGAACATCGTCGGTGGTCAGGCCCACTTCGGCACCGGTGACCTCACCGCCGCACTGCTGCTGTTCGGCAACGGCCAGGCGAAGGACTTCGTCTCGGTGGCCGCCATCCACCAGCGCACCATGGCGGGCATCGCCACGGTCGAGGGCAGCGGGATCGTGGCGCCGAAGGACCTGGAGGGCAAGAAGCTCGCCGACACCGCCGGTTCCGTGGTCCGGAACCTGTTCCCCACCTACGCCCAGCTCTCGGGCATCGACGTCAACAAGGTGACGTGGGTCAACGGTGACGCACAGAGCCTGATGGGGATGCTCGCCTCCGACTCGGTCGACGGCATCGGACAGTTCGTCGTGGGCCAGCCGACCATCGAGGCGGTCACCAAGAAGAAGGCGGTCATGCTGCCGTACAGCGAGGTCATGCAGGACCTCTACGGCAACGTGCTGTTCACCTCCAGCAAGACCGCGCAGGAGCAGCCGGAGATGGTCAAGCGGTTCACCGGCGCGCTCCTCAAGGGCCTGGAGTACGCCCTGGCCAACCCGCAGGAGGCCGGCGAGATCCTGAAGAAGAACGTCGAGGCGACCAACTCCGCCGCCGCCGCCGCCGAGCTTCAGCTGATGGCCGGGTACGTCCGGTCCAGCAACTCCGGCACCGTCGTGGGCACCCTGGACAACGGCCGGGTCGCCAAGAGCATCGCGATCCTGCAGGGCGCCGGTGCGTTGAAGCAGAACCTCACCCCGGACCAGGTGGTCGACTTCCGCCTGACGCCGCAGAGCTGATCGAAGCATCCATGACCAGGGGGTACGCCCCGCCGATCATTCGGTGGGGCGTACCCCCTGTCGTCCCGGCCCACGGCCGGGAGGTTTGAGGAGGAGAAGATGACCGACGTCCGGGTGCCGGCGGTGGCTCCACCACCGACCACGACGGACAGTCCGGCGGCGAGGGAGCCGACCGGGAAGGGCGCGCACGTACGCGCCGGGACATCGGCGTTGGGGTTGCCGGTGGTCGGACTGCTGATCGCGATCGGCGTGTGGTGGCTGACCGCCCGGCTGGAGCTGGTCCACCCGGCCGCACTGCCCCCACCGGGGTCGGTGCTCGCCGCGTTCGTCGAGAAGCCGGCCCTGATGCTGGACCACACCTGGACCACCACCCTGGAGATCCTGCTGGGTTTCCTGCTCTCGGCGGTGGCCGGTGTCGCGATCGGCCTCTCGCTCGCCGCGTCGCGGACCGTCGAGCGGATGTTCACCCCGTTGCTGGTGGCGATCAACGCGGTTCCGAAGATCACCCTGGGGCCGCTGCTGGTGGTGGCGTTCGGGTGGGGCCAGACACCGATCCTGACCATGGTGTTCCTGCTCTGTTTCTTCCCGATCGTGCTCTCCACCGCCACGGGTCTGACCACCACCCCGGCCGACCTGGCCGAGCTGGTCCGGTCCTGGAACGCGTCCTGGTGGCAGTCGTTCCGCAAGGTCCGGTTCCCGGCCGCGCTGCCGCAGATCTTCGTCGGGCTGAAGGTGGCGATGCCGCTGGCCGCGATCGGTGCGGTGATCGGTGAGTTCCAGGCCGGTGAGGCCGGACTCGGTTTCGTCATCCAGCAGTACGCCGGGATCGGGGACACCGCCACCTCGTGGGCGGCGATCATCCTGGTCGCGGTGGCGAGCATCCTGCTCTACTCGGCGCTGGTGGTCGTGGAGCGGTTCGCCCTGCCCTGGGTCCGGGAGACCACCTCGTACCGCTGACCGGGTTCCGACGCCGTCGGCGGTGGACCACCGGACGCAAAGCCGGCCGGCCTCCTGGGTCAGGAGGCCGGCCGGTTCGTCACCGAGGGCCGGTCAGCCGGCCAGGCGCCACCGGCCGCCCCGGGCGACCAGGGTGGTGAGGGCCTGCGGCATGAGCGCCGAGTGGTTGTCCGGGGTGATCCGGATCGGGCCGGAGAGCCCGTCGAGCTGAGCGGTCTCCAGGACGTCCCGGATGCCGTCCCGGTCGACCTGTCCGGTCGGTCCGGAGCGACGCAGTTCGGCGTCGGCGATCAGCTGTACGGCGTCCGCCGCGAAGGAGGAGAAGCCGTGGTAGCTGCCGTACCGGGCGGTGTAGTCCTGGAACCACTGGCGGCGGGCCGCCTTGGCCGGGGTCGTGGCGATGACGTCGTCGATCGCCATGGTCTGGGTGAAGACCAGTGTCGAGCGGGCGTTCGCCCGCCCCGAGCCACCGAGGAACAGCTCGCCCCCGGCCACCGCGTCGAAGTAGAGGTTCCCGTCGAAGTTCGCCTGCTGGGCGGTGTTCGCGGCGATCGTCGCCTGCTCGGCGTTGGTCCAGAGGATGACGGCGTCCGGGTTTCCGGAGACCAGTTGCTGGACGGGCTGGGCGAGGTCGGTGACGGTGCTGCCGATGGCGATCCGGCGCTGCAGGTCGATGTTGGCCTTGTCCAGCTCCCGGCGCAGGGCGGTCAGGCCCTCCCGGCCGTAGCTGTCGTCGCTGTGCAGCACGGCCACCGTACGGTTGCGGGCCCGCCGGAGCTCGTCGACGAGGACGCTGGCGCTGGCCCCGGCACCGGGGGCGAGCTGGAACACGTACCGGCGGTCGACGACGGGGTTGACGACCTCGCTGGACGCGGCGAGCGCGATGGTGGGGACCCGCCGTTCGTTGATGGTCCGGACCGCCCCCACGGCGCACTCGTTGCAGCCGCCCATGACGACGGCGCTGATCCCGCCGTCGTTGCCGAACTCACCGACGTTGCGCAGCGACTCCGCCGCGTCCGATCGGTTGTCCTTGATCCGCAGTTCGATCCGGCGACCGTTCAGGGCGCCGGAGGCGTTGAGCTGTTCTACCTTCAGTTCCAGGGCACGCTGGTACGCCTGTCCCACCGGCGCCGCAGCGCCGGACAGCTCAAGGTCCGCGCCGATGACGATGGGGCTGGTGTCCTCCTCGGCGGCGCCGAACTGGCAGCCGGTGAGCGTCGTGGCCAGGACGGCCGATGCTAGCGCCGCGATGGTCGCGGTGCGGATGGGGATCAACTCTGTCCTCCAGGGTGCGGCACGGGTCCAAGCCCGGTCACCGCCGGTTCCGCCGTCCTCATTGCAGGATCGGGAATCGTGTGCCGTACGGTGTGCGCGAAGCCTGCAAAACCTTGCCAATGCCAAGCGCTGCGGTCAAGCGCGGGCACCGGCAGCGTTTCGGGACAACCGTCCCACATGCTGGAGACATCAGCTGTTCACAGACGCTCACTTTGCAGATTCATCCGACCACTCTGGATTATATGCCCTGGTCAGGGGCGGTAGAGAATTGGCGGTATCAGGTGATCGCTGCGGGTGTCGGGCTGGGCTCGACGGTTTTCTCCCTCACTGCGGCTTCCCAAACCGGATCTTCTTTGATGAAATCGCGGCCGTGCCGAGCGCGGCCCTGCCCGCCGCACTCGGCGTGGGTCGGCGGGTCAGGCGTGGAAGAAACGACGGAGGCGATGCCGTGAGCACCGGACCTACGACCATGCCCGACGCTGGTGACGGCAAGCTGGAGACAGTACGTCGCCGGCTGCCCCGGCTACGGGACGCCCGGATCCGGTCCAAGCTGGCCCTCATTCTCGTCGTTCCGGTCGCGGCAGTCATCGCATTGGCGACTATCCGACTGATCGCCACCGGCGAGGGCGCCGTCGAGGCCACCCGGATCCGTGCCCTCACCGCGCTCTCCGTCGACGTCTCGGCCCTCACCCAGGACCTGCACCGGGAGCGGATGGCCGCCGCCGCCTACCTGGCCACCCCCGGTCAGTCGGCCGACGACTACAACCTGCGGGTACGCCGTACCGACGAGCGCATCGCCGACTACCGCGAGGAGCGGGCGCGGGTCGGGGCCGTACCGACCTCGGTCGACAACCGGCTCGACGTCATCGACAACCACCTGGACACCCTCAGCGGCACCCGGCAGGGCGTGCTGGACCGTCGGCAGATGCCGGTCGCCGCCGCCGCGCTGCGCTACGGCGTGGTCCTGGGCGACCTGGTCTCCTACGGTGACGTGCTCGCCCAGCTCTCCGGCGACGACCGGCTGGCCGAGAACCGCCGGGCGGTGGCCGCGTTCAGCCGCGCGAAGGGCGCCGTCGCCGAGCAGGAGGCGGTCGCCTTCACCGCCCTGGTCGGTGGTCGCCTCGACGAGGAACAGTTCTCCTCCTTCGTGGCCACCCTGACCGGTCAGCAGGAGGCGCTGCTCTCCTTCTCCCTCGCCGCCGACCCCGCTCAGCGGGCGCTCGTCGACAGCACCGTCTCCGGTGACGCCGTCGGCCTGGCCGACAAGATCGCCAGCGACATCACCCGCTCGGTCGGGCAGAGCGCGCTGGTCACCAAGGAGGAGGCGGCCAACTCGATCGGTGCCGTCAACGACCTGATGCGCTGGGCCGAGGTACGGCTCCAGGACGAGCTGCTCGCCGACGCCGAACAGGCCCGGTCCGAGGTGATCCGGCAGGCGATCGTCGAGGCGATCCTGGTACTGCTCACCCTGATCATCGCCGTGACGCTGGCCGTGATGCTCGCCCGCTCCCTCAACCAGTCGCTGCGTCGACTGCGGGAGGGTGCCCTCTCGGTGGCCAACCACGACCTGCCCGAGGCGGTGAGCCGGCTCCAGAACATCAACAACGTCGGAGACGGCGGTGTGGAGGAGATCGTCCGGCAGGTCCGGGACCCGATCAAGCTCAACACCCGCGACGAGGTCGGGCAGGTGGCCCTGGCCTTCAACGTCGTCCACCAGGAGGCCGTCCGGGTCGCCGCCGAGCAGGCCGCCCTGCGGACCAGCGTCTCGGCGATGTTCCTCAACCTGGCCCGGCGCTCCCAGACGCTCGTCGACCGGATGATCGGTGAGCTGGACGCCATCGAGCGTTCCGAAGAGGACCCCAAGCGGCTCGCCCGGCTCTTCGAGCTGGACCACCTGGCCACCCGAATGCGCCGCAACGACGAGAACCTGCTGGTCCTCGCCGGTGCCGACTCCGCAGTACCGCGCCGCGACGACGCCCTCCTGGTCGACGTGCTGCGCGCCGCCCAGTCCGAGGTGGAGCAGTACAACCGGATCGAGTTCGGCACCGTCGACACCGACGTCTCCGTCGCCGCGCACGCCGTCAACGACGTGGTCCGGCTCGTCGCCGAACTGCTCGACAACGCGACCCGGTTCTCCGCACCGAACACCACCGTCGTCGCCGACGGACGCCGGATCCGGGACTACGTCCTCATCCAGATCGAGGACCGGGGGCTCGGGCTCAGCGACGAGCAACTCGACTCGCTCAACCGCCGCCTGGCCGCACCGCCCACCGTGGACGTGGCGGCGTTCCGGCTGATGGGTCTGGCAGTGGTGAGCCGGCTCGCCTCCCGGTACCAGATCCGGGTGGAGCTGCGCCGCAACGTCGAGGGCGGAACCGTCGCCCAGGTGACCCTGCCCGCTGCGGCAGTGGTGCTGCCCAGCCAGCGGGGCCGGGAGCAGATCGAGAGCCGACCGCGTCAGCCGGAGCCGACCCCCCTGACCCCGGCGAGCGTCAACGGCGACGCCCCGGCCGGTGCCGGTCGAAGCTCGGCGGCGACCATGACCGAGCAGTGGCGCACCGGCACTCCCACCCCCACCCCGCCGGCCAGCTGGCAGACCCCGGTCGACGCCCGGACCAGCGCCCCGCCCGTCCGGGCCGGTGGATCACCGCTGACCACGCCCGAACCGGCCCCGGCCGACCCGGCGGTCCGCAACGGCGGCCTGCCCGCGATGGGTGGCCCCACCGTGGCGATCCCCGCCCTGGACCCGCTGCCCCGGCGGGCACCTGTCGACGAGCCGACCCGGCCCGCGACCCCGGTGCTGCCGGCCGGCCCCACCGCCGGGCTGCCGGCCGCCACCCCGGCACCGACCCCACTGCCCGCTGCTCCGGCACCGAACACCCCGGCCGCCAACCCCGCGGCGGCGGCCCCGGTGACGGGACGTCGCAACCAACCGGCCGAGGCGCCGATATTCCGTGAGATGGAGGCGGTCTGGTTCCGGTCTCACGGCAACGACGAGACCGCCATCTTCACCAGGCCCAGCTTCGACCAACCGCCCACCACCAGCACCCCGACCCCGACTCCGGCGGCTCCCGCCGCGCCGTCCCGTCCGCCGCTGCCGACCCGGACCCCCGGAGCGGTGGCCACCCCGCCGCCGGCCCCGGCACCGGCCCAGACCCCACCCCCGTCGTACACCCCTCCGGCGGCGAGCGCGCCACCGGCCGTACCGACGGCCCCCGCCGAGCCGGCACCGAGCAGCCTTCCGCCCGTCTCGGCCCCGTCGTCCGCCGAACCCGAGGCGTGGCAGACCGCTGCCGACGACGGTTGGACCCGGGCGAGCCGGGCCGCCGAGCCGACCAACTCCGGCACCACCCGTTCCGGGTTGCCGAAGCGGGTCCCGCAGGCCCAGCTCGTACCGGGTGGGATCGAGAACAAGAGCGGACGGGACCGGAGCCGACGGACGCCCGACGAGGTACGCGGTCTACTCTCCGCCTACCACCGGGGTGTCCAACGTGGCCGTACGGCCGGGGCCGACCAGAACAGCACCTCGACCAAGGAGACGAGCCGATGAACAGGCCAGCGGCTATGCAGGACATGGGTTGGCTGCTCACCAACTTCGCCGACAGCGTGGCAGGCATCGCACACGTGGTGGCGGTGTCCGCCGACGGGCTGTTGCTCGCCTCGTCCCGGGACCTTCCGGGGGACCGGGCCGACCAGCTCGCGGCGATCACCTCCGGTGTGGTCAGCCTGACCGAGGGGGCGGCCCGGATGTTCAGCGCCGGTGGCGTCCTCCAGACGGTCATCGAGATGGACAGCGGCTACCTGTTCCTCATGTCGATCAGCGACGGCTCCTCGATGGCGGTCCTCGCCGCCCGTAGCTGCGACGTCGGCCAGGTCGGCTACGAGATGGCACTGCTCGTCGAAAGGGTCGGTGCCGCACTGGTTCCGCTGCCCCGGGATGCCGTGCGATCGTGATACGCATCACCACAGAGGCCGGTGGCCACAGCGCGCCGGGACAGACGTGAACGGCAACCGACCAGTGCCGTACGGGAGGAGGTGACCAGGGATGGACCAACGTCGCTCGGACCCACGGGGTGCGCTCGTACGGCCCTACGCGGTCACCCGCGGTCGCACGGAGCCCCGACAGGACATCGCGCTGGAGGCGGTGCTGACGGCCAGCCCCACAGCTGTTGCGGAGTCCCGTTTCGCCGGACACGACAAGCACCGGATCGCCTCGGTCTGCGAGGGACGGCCGCAGTCGCTGGCGGAGATCGCCGCGTACACCCGGATGCCCCTGGGCGTCTCCCGGGTGCTGGTCGCCGACATGGTGGCCGAGGGTCTGCTGACGCTACACACTGCCGCTCCCGCCGACGGGTACGAGGAGCGCATGGAAATCCTTGGAAGGGTGCTAAGTGGACTTCGCAGGCTATGACCCCGCCGGGGCCCGCCAGAACCGGGGAATCGTCTCGGCGAAGATCGTGGTCGCGGGTGGCTTCGGCGTAGGCAAGACGACCCTCGTCGGAGCGATCTCGGAGATCACTCCGCTGACCACCGAGGCGGTGATGACCGCAGCGGGTGTGGGGATCGACGATCCGTCCAAGGTGCCCGGCAAGGAGACCACCACGGTCGCCATGGACTTCGGTCGTATCACGATGGCCCAGGATCTGATCCTGTACCTGTTCGGCACGCCGGGGCAGACCCGGTTCTGGTTCATGTGGGACGAGATCATCAGGGGTGCGGTGGGGGCCGCCGTCCTGGTGGACACCCGTCGGATCACCGACGCCTTCGCCCCACTGGACTACTTCGAGAACCGCAAGCTGCCGTACGTCGTGGCGCTCAACCACTTCGACGGCGCCTCCCAGTACGAACTCGAAGAGGTGCGCGAGGCGCTGGCGATCTCGCCCGACGTACCGCTGGTGTGGACCGACGCCCGACACCGGGAGTCGGTCAAGCAGGTCCTGGTGACAGTGGTAGAGCACGCCATGATGCGCCTCGAAGCCGAGCACGGCCGGGGTTTCCCCGCCCCCGTCGGCTGACCCGTCCCACCCCCGGAGCCCTCCCCGACGCCCCCCGGCGCCAGGGAGGGCTCCGCCCTGTCCCCCGCCCCTCCGTGCCCCCGCCCCTCCGTGCCCCCCGCTGTCCGGTGCGTTGATCAAGGGGTTTGCGTCAGGGATTCGGCCGCGGGGTGACACAAACCCCTTGATCAACGAGGGGATCCGGGGGAGGGGGAGGGGGACGGTGGGTGGGTGGGGTGGGTGGGTGGGGGTTAGTCGGTGTGGAGGCGGTAGCCGCGTTTGACGACCGTCTGGACGACTCGGGGGGTCTTCAGGCCGGCTCGGAGTCTGGCCACCGCCATCTCCACGGCGTGCTCGTCGGCCCCCCGGGGCAGGGTCCGCAGCAGGGCGGCACGGGACATGACCCGGCCGGGTGAGCGGGCCAGCTCGCGCAGGATCGCCATCGGGGCGGGGGCCAGGTGACGCAGCTCCCCGTCCACCACGGCGGCGTGACCGCGCAGGGTGATCAGGTGACCGGCCGCCTTGACGGTGGTGGTCCGCCTGGGCAGTTCGTCGACGATGGTGCGGGCCAGGGCGCCGAGGCGGGCCCGGGTCGGGGTGGTGACCGGTACGCCCCGACGGCGCAACGGTTCGGCGGTGACCGGCCCGACGCAGCCGGCCATCACCTCCGCCCGCAGGGCGTCGAGCACCGCCGAGGTCCGGTCCCCGGCGGCCCGGATCAAAGCCTCCGTCGCCAGTGCGGAGGTGAAGGTGACAGCGTCGACGAGTCGTCCGGCGATCAGGTCGATCAGCCGGTGCAGGGGGGCCGGGTCGGTAGGGGGAGCCCACCGGTACACCGGGATCTCGATGACCGTGGCCCCGGCCGACTCCAGGGCCAGGGTGCACTCCGGCTGTCGTTCCCCGTGCAGCTGCATGGCGATGACCTGCCCGGCCACCCCGCGTCGCCGAAGGTGGTCGACCACCTCGTCGCAGCTCTCGGAGTCGGGGGACCACTGGTCGTACAACCCGGCGGCCCGGATGGCACCCCGGGCCTTCGGCCCCCGGGCCACCACGTACGCGTCGGTCAGCACCGACCGTAGGGGCTCGGCCAGCCCCCAGCCCTCGGCCGCCTCCAGCCAGCCCCGCATCCCGATCCCGGTGTTCGCCATCAGGATGTCCGGTGGGCGGTCCAGGCAGGCCCGGGTCGCCTCGCGCAGTTCGGTGTCGTCGGCCAACGGCACGATCCGCAGGGCCGGAGCGAGCACCACCCGGGCACCCCGCCGTTCCAGGAGGGCGGCGAGTTCGTCACGCCGCCGGTCGGCGGTCACCCCGATGGTGAAGCCTGCCAGTTCTCCACCCATCATTCCTCCTGTCGCAGCCGCACCTCGACCAGACCGTCGCGGCACCGCACCTCGTGTCGGGACACACCGGCCCCGGGTCGGTCGAGGCAGTCACCGGTCCGCAGGTCGTACACCTGCTTGTGCAGGGGGGAGGCCACTGTCGGCACCCCGTCGCGGCTGCCGACGATGCCCCGGCTCAACACGTTCGCGCCGCTGGCCGGGTCGAGGTTGTCGAGGGCGTACAACCCCTCGGTGGTCCGGAAGACTGCCACCTGGACCCCCTCGACGAGGGCGGCGACCCCCCGGTCGTACTCCAGCCGGGGCAGCGGACAGACCGGGGTCCAGGCCCGGGCGAGGGTCGAGGTCATCGCGGCACCTCCGGACGTCGGGCCTGGGGCAGACCGAGCCGGACCGTCCCGGCGACCGCCGTGTCCCCCCGGTCCGCGCCTCCCCGGCCCGTGCCGACCTGCGCGGTGCCGACCTGCGCGGTGCCGTGCGCGGTGTCGACCTGCGCCGCGCCTCCCCGGTCCGCGCCGACCCGCGTCGGGCCGGTCCGGGCCGGGACCGGTTGGCCCCGGACCAGCTGGAAGTCGATGGAGGGGTCGGGGACCCCCGGGGCGTTGACGAAGGAGGTGAACCGGCGTAGCCGCTCCGGGTCGGCCAGGGTGTCCCGCCACTCGTCGGAGTAGGAGTCGACGTGGCGGGCCATGGCGGCGTCGAGTTCGGCGCAGAGCCCCAGGGAGTTCTCGACGATCACCTCCCGGAGGTGCTCCAGACCCCCCTCCATCGCCTCGATCCAGGCCGACGTGCGCTGCAACCGGTCGGCCGTCCGGACGTAGTAGACGAGGAATCTGTCGATCAGCCGGATCAGGGTCTCGGTGGACAGGTCGGTGGCGAAGAGGTCGGCGTGCCGGGGCTTGAAGCCACCGTTGCCGCCCAGGTAGAGGTTCCACCCGTTGTCGGTGGCGATGATGCCGAAGTCCTTGCTGCGGGCCTCGGCGCACTCCCGTGCGCAGCCG
This sequence comes from Micromonospora sp. NPDC000207, assembly GCF_040300925.1. Classification (NCBI taxonomy): domain Bacteria; kingdom Bacillati; phylum Actinomycetota; class Actinomycetes; order Micromonosporales; family Micromonosporaceae; genus Micromonospora; species Micromonospora sp. NPDC000207. Next base: position 27,433 of record NZ_JBEPEQ010000019.1, on the reverse strand, counting down.
GAGACCGCCGACTTGAGCTTGTGGGGGGCGCGCAGCCCCCGGTACCGCTGTTCCAGGGCGATCGCCAGCCCGACGGAGTCCTGCACCCCGTACCGGCACCAGGTGTCCCCGACGCAGGACTTGACCGTACGCAGGGCCTTGCCGTAGGCGTGCCCGGACTCGAAGCCCGCGTCCACCAGCCGCCGCCAGATCTCCGGCAGCTGCTCGACCCGGGCTCCGAACAGGTCGATCCGCTGACCCCCGGTGATCTTCGTGTAGAGGTCGAAGTCCCGGGCCACCTCCCCGATGACGATCAGCTTCTCCGGGGCGATCTCCCCGCCGGGGATCCGGGGCACCACCGAGTAGCTGCCGTCGCGTTGCAGGTTGGCGAGGAAGTGGTCGTTGGTGTCCTGGAGGCTGGCCTGCTCCCCGTCGAGGACGTACCCGTTGCCGAGGCTGGCCAGGATCGAGGCGACCACCGGCTTGCAGATGTCGCAGCCCCGGCCCACCCCGTGCTCGGCGACGAGCTGGGAGAAGGTACGGATCCCCCGTACCCGGACGATGTCGAACAGCTCCCGGCGGCTGACCGCGAAGTGTTCACAGAGGGCGGTGGACTGGCGTACCCCGGCCGTGTCGAGGAGCTGCTTGAGCATCGGTACGCAGGAGCCACAGCTCGTTCCGGCCCGGGTGCACGCCTTCAACCCCGGTACGTCGGTGCACCCCTGGGCGATGGCGGTCTCGACGTCGTCCCTGGTCACCGCGTTGCAGGAACAGACCTGGGCGGTGCCGGGCAGGGCCGCCGCCCCGCCGCCTGTGGCATCGGCGGGGGCCAGCAGGGACAGCGGGGGACCGGGCAGGGGACCCCCGACGCCGGCCCGCAGGGTGGGGTAGGCGGTGGCGTCCCCGACCAGGATCCCCCCGAGCAGGGTCTGGGCGTCGTCGGAGAGGACCAGCTTCGCGTACGAGCGGGTGGCCGGGTCGGTGTAGGTGACGTCCAGGCAGCCGGGGGTGGTGCCGTGGGCGTCCCCGAAGGAGGCCACGTCCACCCCGAGCAGCTTCAGTTTGGTGGCGGTGTCCGCACCGGGGAAGGTGGCCGTCCCGTCGAGCAGCCGGTCGGCGACCACCTCGGCCATGGCGTACCCGGGGGCGACCAGGCCGTGGCAGGTGCCGTCCACCGCCGCGCACTCCCCGACCGCCCAGATCCGGTCGTCGGCGGTACGGCAGGACCCGTCGACGAGCACCCCGCCCCGGGGGCCGAGGGGCAGCCCGGCGGCCCGGGCCAGCTCGTCGCGGGGGCGGATGCCGGCGGCGACCACCACCAGGTCCGTGTCGACCCGGGTGCCGTCGCCGAGTTCCAGGGCGGCCACCTCGCCCGCCGGGCCGGGGAGCAGGGCGGTGGTGGCCGTCCCCAGGTGACAGGTCACCCCCAACTCCTCGACGTACCGGCGCAGCATCGCCCCACCGGCGGTGTCCACCTGCACCGGCATCAGTCGGGGGGCGAACTCCACCACGTGGGTGGTCAGACCCAGCAGGCGCAGGGCGTTCGCCGCCTCCAGTCCGAGGAGCCCCCCGCCGATCACCGCCCCGGTGTGGCGGCCGGCGGCGTACGCCCGGATGGCGGTCAGGTCCTCCAGGGTGCGGTACGCGAAGACCCCGGGCAGGTCGGTGCCGGGTACCGGGGGCACGAACGGGTACGAGCCGGTGGCCAGCACCACCGCGTCGTACGGGTACTCCCCGACTGTGGTGGTGACCACCCGACGGTCCCGGTCGAGGGCGGTGACCGGCTCGCCCAGGCGCAGCAGGACCCCCTCGTCCGGGGTGTGCAGGTTCAGTTCCTCGGCGCCGACCCCGTCGAAGTACGCCGACAGTCGCACCCGGTCGTACGCCGGTCGGTCCTCCTCGGCGAGGACCGTGACCTGCCAGCGTCGCCCGGTGTCGCGGGCGCGCAGGGCCTCGACGAAGCGCTGCCCGACCATCCCGTTCCCGACGACGACCAATCGTCCGCCGCTCATCCGTTCACCTCCATCATCTCCTCCGCTGCTCCCCCCACCCCACCCCCCGGTCTCGCCCCGGTCTCGCCCCGGTCTCGCCCCGTTGATCAAGGGGTTTGTGTCAGGAACCACGACGGATCTGACGCAAATCCCTTGATCAACCCAGAAGGTGGGGGTGGGGGTCATGGGGTGGGGTGTGGGTCTGTGGTGGACAGCCAGGTGGTTATGCCGGTGAGGGCTTCTCGGCAGGTACCGCAGCCGGTGGCGGCCCGGGTGGCCGCCGACAGCTCCGCCGGGGTTCGGGCGCCCGCCCGCCAGCAGGCCACCAGGGCGCCCTTCGTCACGTCGTTGCACTGGCAGACCGTCGTCGCGTCCGGCATCAGGGCCGGGGATCCGGCCGTGCTGACCGGGGCCGCCCCGAAGGCCCGCCCGAGCAGCAGGGACCGCCGGTCGGCGGGGACCGGGGTGCCCCTGTCGAAGAGCTGGACCACGGTGCCGACAGAAGGGTTCTCGCCGAGCAGGATCGCCCCGGTCAGCCGGTCCTGGTGGATGCGCAGCCGGGCGTAGGTGCCCCGGGCCGGGTCGGTGAAGGTCAGCTCCTCCACTCCCGGGGTCTGCGTCGACCCGGTGGTGTCGCCCATGGCGGCCAGGTCGATCCCGGCCGCCTTCAACCGGGTCACCCCCGGTCGGGGCCGGTACCGGGCCGCGGGGTCGGTCCCGGTGAGCAGGTCGGCCACCACCCGGGCCTGCGCCCAGGCGGGGGCGACCAGGCCGGTCAGGGTGTCCCGGTGTTCGGCGCAGTCCCCGACCGCCGAGATCGCCGGGTCGGTGCTGCGCAGCCGGTCGTCGACCACCACCCCCCGCCGTACCGCCAGCCCGGCCGCCGCCGCCAGTGCGGTGTCGGGGCGTACCCCGCAGGAGAGGACCAGCAGGTCGGCGGTGAGCCGCCGGCCGTCGGCGAGATCCAGGTGGACCCGGTCGCCCTCGGTGGCCACGCCCGCAGCCGGAACCCCCAGCAGGGTACGGATCCCCAGCCGGGCCAGGGTACCGGCGAGCACCGCCCCCGCCGTCGGGTCGAGTTGCCGTTCCATGAGGTGTGGCCTGGGGTGGACCACCGTGACCCGGAGCCCTCTCGCGGCGAGCCCCCGGGTGGCCTCCAACCCGAGTAGCCCGCCGCCCAGGACCAGGGCCTCGCCGGCACCCTCGGCGGCGGTGAGGATCCGCCGGCAGTCCGCCAGGGTGCGGAAGGGCACCACCCGGTCGGGTACCGGGTCCAGCCCCGGCAGGGGTGGCACCACCGCCCGGGCCCCGGTGGCCAGGACCAGATGGTCGTAGTCGTACCGCTCGCCCTGGTCGGTGTGCACCTGCCTGGCGGCCCTGTCGACCCCGGTGACCGTCACCCCGGTCCGGACCTCCACCCCCGGCCCGGCGGGGTCGGTCAGCTCCAGGTCCGGCTCCTCGATCTTCCCGGCGAGCAGGGTGGAGAGCATGATCCGGTTGTACGCCCGATGCGGCTCCGCCCCCAGGGTCGTCACCTTCCGGTCCCCGTCCCGGGCCTGGAGGTCGGCGGCGAGCCGGGACCCGGCCATGCCGTTCCCGACGACCAGGACTCTCATGCCGGTTTCCCCTCCGTGGTCGGGGGCACCCGCTCGACCCGTACCGCGCAGATCTTGAACTCGGGCATCCCGGAGACCGGGTCCAACGCGTCGTTGGTGACCGAGTTGGCCCGGGCCGCACCCGGCCAGTGGAAGGGAGCGAAGACGGTGTCGGGGCGGATCGTCGGGCTGATCCGGGCCGGGGCCTGTAGCTCCCCCCGGCGGGAGAGCACCCGCACCGGATCCCCCTCGGCCACCCCCAGCCTGTCGGCCAGGTCGGGGTGCAGCTCCACGAAGCCCGTCGGGGCGGCCCGGCGCAGGGCCGCCACCCGTCGGGTCTGGGTCCCCGACTGGTACTGGGCGAGGACCCGACCGGTGGTGAAGTGCAGCGGGTAGTCGGCGCAGACCGGTTCGGCGGCGGGACGGTGGTCCACCGCCCGGAGCCGGGCCCGCCCGTCCGGGGTGGGGAAGGAGTCGGCGAAGAGCCGGGGGGTGTCCGGGCCGGTCGGGTCGGGGCAGGGCCAGAACACCCCGGTGTCGGACTCGATGCGTTCCCAGGTGACGCCGGCGTAGTCGGCGGGCCCTCCGGCCGAGGCCCGGCGCAGCTCGGTGAGGACTGTCGCCGGGTCGGTGGGGAAGTCCACCGGGGAGTCGAGGCGGTCGGCGAGCCCGGCCAGGACCTCCAGGTCGGTACGGACCCCGTCCGGTGGTGGGCGCAGCGCGCGGCGGCGCAGGACCCGACCCTCCAGGTTGGTCATGGTGCCGTCCTCCTCGGCCCACTGGGCCACCGGGAGCACCACGTCGGCCAGTTCGGCGGTCTCCGACCGGAGGAAGTCGGCCACCACCAGCAGGTCCAGGTCGCGTAGCCGGGACTCGACCCGGGCCGCCCGGGGGGCGGAGACCACCGGGTTGGAGCCGAAGACCAGCAGGGCTTTCGGGCCGGTGTCGGTGCCGAGGGAGTCCAGGAGTTGGTAGGCGGGGACCCCGGGGCCGGGCAGGGAGTCCGGGTCCACCCCCCAGACCCCGGCCACGTGGGACCGGGCCGCCGGGTCGTCGATCCGCCGGTACCCGGGGAGCTGGTCGGCCTTCTGTCCGTGCTCGCGTCCCCCCTGGCCGTTGCCCTGCCCGGTGAGGCAGCCGTACCCGGAGCCGGGGCGGCCGGGCAGGCCCAGGGCGAGGGCCAGGTTGATGAAGGCGGTGACGGTGTCCACCCCCTTGGCGTGCTGCTCGGCACCCCGGGCGGTGAGGATGACGGCCCGCTCCACTGTGGCCAGCGCCCGAGCGGTCACCTCCAGGTCGGCCACCGGCACCCCGGAAAGCCGCTCCACCTCCGCCGGCCAGTACCCGGCCACCGTCCGCCGGACCTCGTCGAAGCCGGTGGTCCGCCCGGCGAGGTACGCCCGGTCCAGCCGGCCCTCGACGAGGGCGACGTGCAGCAGGGCGTTGGCGACCGCCAGGTCGGTCCCGGGCAGGGGTTGCAGGTGCAGGTCGGCCTGGCGGGCGGTGGCGGTGACCCGGGGGTCGACCACTATCAGCCGGCCACCCCGCTCGCGCATCGCGGCCAGGTGGCGCATCAGCGGGGGCATGGTCTCCGCCGGGTTCGCCCCGACCAGCAGCAGGGTCTGTGCCTGCGCCAGGTCGGTGACGGGGAAGGGCAGGCCCCTGTCGATCCCGAAGGCCCGCAGCCCGGCCGCCGCCGCCGAGGACATGCACCAGCGTCCGTTGTAGTCGATGTGCCGGGTGCCCAGGGCCACCCGGGCGAACTTGCCCAGGGCGTACGCCTTCTCGTTGGTCAGCCCACCCCCGCCGAAGACAGCGACCGCGTCCCTGTCGTACCGCTGCCAGGTGGCCCGGATCCCGGCGGCGATCCGGTCCAGGGCCTCCCCCCACCCGGCCGGACGCAGCGGCCCGTGGGGACGGTCCCGCACCAGGGGGGTGGTCAACCGGTCCGGGTGGTCGAGCAGGTCGGCGGCGGTCCAGCCCTTCTGGCACAGGCCCCCCTGGTTGGTGGGGAACTGCCGGGGGGCGACCTCGATCCGGGTTCCGGAGGTACGCAGCACCATGCCGCACTGGAGGGCGCAGTAGGGACAGTGCGTGGCCGCCTGTCGGGGGTCGCCCCCCGGCAGCGTCGCCGTCTGCGCACCGTCTGTCATGTCCGGAAGCGTGCCGGGAGGCAGTTTCCGGTCCGGGTCTGCTCTGTTTCGGTCCTGTCAAGAGCGGCTCACACCGCACCGGAGTTGCAGGTCAGACGGCATGGTCTAAAATGTGGGAAGACTGTCTCATATCTCAGGATGTTCCGAGGAGGGGGAGCGGTATGGGCGTGGTGGACTCCTTCGATGCCGTGGCGGGCAGCTACGACCAGGCCCGTCGTCGGCTGGTGCCCTGCTTCGACGCCTTCTACGGCACCGCCGTCGAGGTGGCGGCACCCCCGATCCGGGCGGCCCTCGCCGCCGGGCGTACCCCCGAGGTCCTGGACCTGGGGGCCGGCACCGGACTGCTCTCCCTGCTGCTGACAGCGGCCCTCCCGCAGGCCCGGGTGACCCTGGTGGACGCGGCCCCGGCCATGCTCGCGGTCGCCGCCGGGCACCTGAGCACCAGGGGGATCGCGCACCGGCTCGTCCGGGCCGACCTCGCCGACCCCCTCCCCGAGGGGAGGTACGACGCCGTGGTCTCCGCCCTCGCCGTCCACCACCTCGACGACGAGGGCAAGCGAGGGCTCTACCGGCGGGCCGCCGAAGCCCTGGTGCCCGGCGGGGTCCTCGTCAACGCCGAACAGGTCGCCGGCCCCACCCCGGCCCTGGACCGGCGGTACGACGAGGTGTGGACCGCCCGGATCACCGAGCTCGGCTCCGACCCCGCCGAGATCGCCGCAGCCCGGGAGCGGATGCGCCACGACCGCCCGGCCACCGTCGGCGACCAGTGTCGGTGGCTCGCCGAGGCCGGCCTGGTCGACGTGGACTGCTTCTTCAAGGAGTGGCGCTTCGCGGTCTTCGGCGGACGCCGGCCGGAGGGCGACCCCGGGTGACGTCGAGGGCACGTGCCCACCGACACCGTGCAGCGGGTGGCCCGGATCCGGCGACGGCCCGAGCCACCGTGCAGCAGGTGGCCCGGATCCGGCGACGGATCCGAGTCCTCAGCCGCCCTCACCGACGGCCCCGGGCGGCGGTGCGGTTGTCGTATCCGGCCCGACCCGGGACGGGCACCCGGCGGTAACGGCCCCTTCCTAGCGTCGGCGGGCAGACCGACGAGGAGGAGCCGCCGTGAGCACGCTCGCCCCCACCACGCCCCCTGCCGCCGCAGCAGCACCCAGGGGTCGACACCGCCTCGAACACTGGCGTCCGGAGGACCCCGACTTCTGGCGGGGCACCGGGGCCCGGGTCGCCCGCCGCAACCTGTGGGTCTCCATCCTCGCCGAACACGTCGGGTTCTCCGTCTGGAGCCTCTGGTCGGTGACGGTCCTCTTCCTCGGCCCCCAGTACGGCATCGACCCCGCCGGGAAGTTCCTGCTCACCGCCGTACCCGCCGCCCTGGGGGCGGTGCTGCGGCTGCCGTATACCCTGGCGGTGGCCCGGTTCGGTGGCCGGAACTGGACCATCGTCAGCGCCCTGCTCCTGCTGGTGCCGACGGTGCCGATGGCGGTGCTGCTGGAACCGGGGGTCTCCTACTCCACCCTGATGGTGCTGGCCTGCCTGACCGGGGTGGGCGGGGGGAACTTCGCCTCCTCCATGGCCAACATCAACCTGTTCTTCCCGGACCGGCTCAAGGGACGGGCCCTCGGCCTCAACGCGGGCGGGGGCAACCTGGGGGTGCCGGCGGTGCAACTCGTGGGGCTCGCCGTGCTGGCCACCGCCGGAGCCGCGTACCCCCGGCTGGTCCCGGCGGTCTACATCCCCCTGATCGTGCTGGCCGCCCTCGCCTCGGCCCGGTGGCTGGACAACATCCCCGCCGCCCGCAACGAGCCGGGTGCCCTGCGGGCCGCCGCCGCCGACCGGCACACCTGGGTGATGTCGGTGCTCTACGTCGGCACCTTCGGCTCCTTCATCGGGTTCGGGTTCGCCTTCGGCCAGGTGCTCCAACTTCAGTTCGCCGAGCGGTTCCCCACCCCCGTCCACGCCGCCTGGCTGACCTTCCTCGGCCCCCTGATCGGGTCCCTGGTCCGGCCGGTCGGGGGACAGCTCGCCGACCGGCTGGGCGGGGCCCGGGTTACCTTCTGGAACTTCGTCGCCATGGCCGCCGGGGCCGGGCTGGTCCTGTACGCCTCCCGGGACCGCTCCTTCGGGCTGTACCTGGTGGGTTTCCTGGCCCTGTTCGTCTTCTCCGGCGTCGGCAACGGGTCGACGTACAAGATGATCCCGGCGATCTTCCGGGCTCGGGCCGGGGCCTCGGTGGCGACGGGGCGGCGGGAGGCGGAGGCCGCCGAGCGGTGGGCCCGGCGGATGACCGGCTCCCTGATCGGTGTCGCCGGGGCGGTCGGGGCCTTCGGCGGGGTCCTGGTCAACGTGGCCTTCCGGCAGTCGTTCCTCGCCTCCGGTACCGCCGACGCCGCCTACCTCGCCTTCGTCGCCTGGTACGTCCTCTGCTTCCTGCTCACCTGGGCGGTGTACCTCCGCCCGGGCACCCACCGCCTCCCGGGCGTGTGACCGCCTCCCGATGTGGCAGCGCCTCCCGGGTGTCTGGCCGCCTCGCGGGTGTCTGACCGGCTCCCGGGTGGGTGGCAGAGGCGGCGCAGGTGGGGGGCGAGGCGGCGGAGTCGACCTCGCAGGCGGGTGATTCTGATCTCTCTTTGCCGCCGGGGCGCGCCCGGGGGGACCCGTTTTGACCAGGCGACCCGGTGCCGGGTATCGTTGCCTGCTGTTGTACGACATCAAGAGGCGTTCCCCTCAGGGTACGCTTGGTCGTTCGTGCGCGCTGGTCCGGCTTGGAGTCCTGGTCAACTCGGAAACGAGTCCTGGTCAACTCGGAACACCTGGTCATCTCGGCGCGCGACCCCAGACCGACGACGAGACAAGGTAGACCTGTGCGTACGTACAGCCCGAAGCCGGGTGAGATCGAGCGTCAGTGGCACATCATCGACGCCTCTGATGTCGTGCTGGGCCGCCTGGCCACCCACACCGCCACGCTGCTGCGCGGAAAGCACAAGCCGACTTTCGCGCCGCACGTCGACACGGGCGACTTCGTCGTCATCGTGAACGCGGGCAAGGTTGCGCTGACCGGCAACAAGCGGCAGCAGAAGATCGCCTACCGCCACTCCGGCTACCCGGGTGGTCTCAAGCAGGTCGGCTACGAGGAGCTGCTCTCCAAGCGTCCCGAGCGGGCCATCGAGCTGGCCGTGAAGGGGATGCTCCCGCACAACAAGCTCGGCCGGAAGCTCATCAAGAAGCTGAAGGTCTACGCCGGTGCCGAGCACCCGCACGGCGCGCAGCAGCCGGTGCCGTTCGAGATCAAGCAGATCGCGCAGTGAGCGCGGGCGAAGGAAACAGCATGACCGACATCACCGAGACCGAGGTCGCCCCCGAGGTGCCCGAGGCCGCCGAGGCCCCCGAGGCCGCTGAGGTGCCGGCGCCCGTCGCCCGCACCCACCGTGGCGAGCGGCCGATCCAGACCGTGGGCCGCCGCAAGGAGGCCATCGTCCGGGTCCGGATCGTTCCCGGAACCGGCAAGATCACCTGCAACGGCCGGGACCTTGAGGCCTACTTCCCGAGCAAGGTGCACCAGCAGCTGATCAAGGACCCGCTGGTCACCGCCGAGAAGGCCGAGAGCTTCGACGTCATCGCCAACCTGCGTGGTGGCGGCACCACCGGCCAGGCCGGTGCGCTGCGACTGGCGATCGCCCGGGCGCTGATCGTCAGCGAGCCCGAGGACCGCCCCGCGCTGAAGAAGGCCGGCTTCCTGACCCGGGACGCCCGGGTCAAGGAGAGCAAGAAGTACGGCCTCAAGAAGGCCCGTAAGGCTCCTCAGTACTCGAAGCGCTGATCTTCAGCAGCGCGTTGCACTTCTGACGAACGGCCGGTCCACCCCCCTGTCGCGGGAGGTGGACCGGCCGTTTCGTTTTGCACGATCTTCTCTTCAGAACCGACATCGTTAGCGAAGGTAGGCGGGTATGGGCCGGTTGTTCGGTACGGACGGCGTCCGCGGACGGGCGAACGTTGACCTCACGCCGGAGTTGGCGCTCGCGGTGGCGGTGGCCGCCGCGCACACTCTCGCCGAGACGGACCGCACCCATCCGCCGTTGGCGGTGGTGGGCCGGGACACCCGGGCCAGCGGCGAGATGCTGGAGGCGGCGGTGGTCGCCGGACTGACCAGCGCCGGGGCCAACGTGGTCCGGGTCGGGGTGCTCCCCACTCCGGCGGTGGCGTTCCTCACCGCCGAGGCCAAGGCCGACCTGGGGGTGATGCTCTCCGCCTCGCACAACCCGATGCCGGACAACGGGATCAAGCTCTTCGCCGCCGGGGGGCACAAGCTTCCCGACGAGATCGAGGCCCGGATCGAGGCCGCCGTCGAGGCGAACGCCACCACCGCGTGGGATCGGCCTGTCGGTGCCGGTGTCGGTCGGGTCCACGACCTGCTCGACGGTGCCGACCACTACGTTCAGCACCTGATCGGGACCCTGCCGCACCGCCTCGACGGGCTCAAGGTCGTGGTCGACTGCGCCAACGGTGCCGCCGCCGAGGTCGCCCCCGTGGTGTACCGCGAGGCCGGTGCCGAGGTCCACGCCATCTACGCCGAGCCGGACGGCCTCAACATCAACGACGGCTGCGGCTCCAACGACATCGCCCAGCTCCGCGAGACGGTGGTCAAGCTCGGCGCTGACCTCGGCATCGCCCACGACGGCGACGCCGACCGCTGCGTGGCGGTCACCGCCGACGGCGAGGAGGTCGACGGCGACCAGGTCATGGCGATCCTCGCCCTGGCCATGCAGGAGGCCGGCACCCTCGCCGAGAACACCCTCGTCGCGACGGTGATGAGCAACCTCGGCCTGCGCCTGGCCATGTCCGCGAAGGGCATCCGGCTGGTCGAGACCAAGGTCGGCGACCGGTACGTCCTGGAGGAGCTGCGCGCCTCCGGCCTGGCCCTCGGCGGGGAGCAGAGCGGACACATCGTTATGCCGGCGTACGCGACCACCGGCGACGGGGTGCTGACCGGCCTGCACCTGATGGCCCGACTGGCCCAGACCGGCAAGTCCCTGGCCGAGCTGGCCTCGGTGGTGACCAAGCTGCCGCAGGTGCTGATCAACGTCCCGGTCGGGGACCGGACCGTCGGTGCCGCCGCCCCGACCGTCCGTACCGAGGTCGAGCGGGCCGAGGCCGAACTGGGTGACACCGGTCGGGTGCTGCTGCGACCCTCGGGCACCGAGCCGCTGGTTCGGGTCATGGTGGAGGCCGCCACCGAGGCCACCGCCCGGGAGGTCGCCGAGCGCATCGCCGACCGGGTCCGGGTCGCCAGCCCGGCGGCCTGAGGGCCCGGCGACAGTAGTAAGCCGGCAGCCGACGCAGCCGGTGAGCCGGCAGCCGACGCAGCCGGTGAGCCGGCAGCCGACGCAGCCGGTGAGCCGGCAGCCGACGCAGCCGGTGAGCCGGTCAGCCGGTGAGCCGACGCAGCCGGGTGACCGCTTCGGTGAGGACCTCCGGACGCTTGCAGAAGGCGAACCGGACCAGCCGCCGGCCGGCTTCGGCGTCGTCGTAGAAGACCTGGGTCGGCACGGCGACCACGCCACAGCGCTCCGGCAGGGACAGACAGAACTCCACCCCGTCCGAGGCACCCAGGGCGGTGACGTCGGCGGTGACGAAGTACGTCCCCGCCGGGGTGAGCACGTCGAATCCGGCGTCGGAGAGCCCGGCGGTCAGCTGGTCCCTGCGCTGCTGGAGACCGTCGCGGAAGCCGGTGTAGTAGTCGTCGGGCAGCGCCAGCGCCACCGCCACCGCCGGTTGCAGCGGGGCCGCGTTGACGAAGGTGAGGAACTGCTTGACCCGTAGCAGCGCCGAGACCAGCGTCGCCGGACCGCTCGCCCAGCCGACCTTCCACCCCGTGCAGGAGAACGTCTTGCCGGCCGAGGAGATGCGCAGGGTCCGCTCCCGCATTCCGGGCAGGGTGGCCAGGGGGACGTGCGGGGTGTCGGCGTCGGTGAAGACCAGGTGCTCGTAGACCTCGTCGGTGACCGCGTACGCGTCGTGCTCCTGGCAGAGTTCGGCGATCAGGGCCAGCTCGGCGGGGGTGAAGACCTTCCCGGTCGGGTTGTGCGGGGAGTTCAACAGCACGAGTCGGGTGCGGGGGCCGAAGGCCGAGCGCAGCGCCTGCGTGTCGAAGGCGTACCGGCCGTCGGGGGCGGGACGGAGCGTCACCGGTCGCCGGACCGCCCCGGCCAGTGCGATCGAGGCGGCGTAGGAGTCGTAGTACGGCTCGAAGCAGACCACCTCGTCGCCCGGCTCGCACAGGGCGAGGATGGCGGCGGCGATCGCCTCGGTGGCACCGGCGGTGACGACGATCTCGCCGTCGGGGTCGTACTCCAGCCCCCAGAACCGGCGCTGGTGTTCGGCGACGGCCGCCCGCAGCGCCGGGATCCCGGGGCCGGGCGGGTACTGGTTCTGCCCGGTGCGCAGGGCCTCGGCGGCGGCGGCCAGCATCTCGGGCGGGCCGTCGGTGTCCGGGAAGCCCTGACCGAGGTTGACGGCGCCGGTGCGCAGGGCGAGCGCGGACATCTGGGCGAAGATGGTCGTTCCGAACGGCCGCATCCGGGCCACCAACGGGTCGTTCGTGGTCGTCGTCACATTCGCCAGGGTACGGCGCGGTGGCGGCCCGCTGCACGCCCGCGCGGCGGCCCTGACGCGCCGACGGCGGTTTGTCCGGCCGGTGCCCCCGGTGACCCAAACGATCAATTTGCCTGTTCGTTTACCAGGGTTCCGCGCACGCATGGTGAGCGGAACTCCGCTAGGCTTCGGGTCATGTGTGGAATCGTGGGGTACGCCGGCAGTCGGCCGGCGCTGGGGATCGTGCTCGACGGGCTGCGGCGTCTGGAGTATCGCGGCTACGACTCGGCCGGTGTGGCGGTCGTCTGCGACGACGAGCTGCTGACCGAGAAGAAGGCGGGCAAGCTGGCCAACCTGGAGAAGGCGCTCGCCGAGGGGACCGGCTGTGCCGACGGCTCGGTCGGCATCGGCGACGGCACCACCGGGATCGGTCACACCCGCTGGGCCACCCACGGCGGCCCCACCGACCGCAACGCCCACCCGCACGTCTCGCCCGACGGCCGGGTCGCCGTCATCCACAACGGCATCATCGAGAACTTCGCCAAGCTGCGCACCGAACTTGAGGACGCCGGAGTCCAGTTCACCAGCGACACCGACACCGAGTGCGCCGCCCACCTGCTCTCGGCAGCCCTCGCCGACCTGCGGGCGACGGGTGCCGACGACGGCCCCCGACTGCTCGCCGCCGCCATGCGCGCCGTCTGCGCCCGGTTGGAGGGTGCCTTCACCCTGCTCGCTGTGGACGCGGCCATCCCGGGCGCGGTGGTCGGTGCCCGACGCAACTCGCCGCTCGTCGTCGGCCGGGGTGACGGGGAGAACTACCTGGCCAGTGACGTGGCCGCGTTCATCGAACACACCCGGGAAGCGGTCGAGCTGGGCCAGGACCAGATCGTGCTGATCACCGGCGACACCATCGAGATCACCGACTTCGCCGGGCTCCCCGCCACCGGCAAGGACTTCCACATCGACTGGGACGCCTCCGCCGCCGAGAAGGGCGGCTACGACTGGTTCATGCTCAAGGAGATCGAGGAGCAGCCGCAGGCGATCGCCGACACCCTCCTCGGTCGACTCACCGAGACCGGTGAGATCGTGCTCGACGAGGTCCGCCTCAGCGACCAGGACCTCCGCGACGTCGACAAGATCTTCATCGTGGCCTGTGGCACCGCGTACCACTCCGGGCTGGTCGCCAAGTACGCCATCGAACACTGGACCCGGATCCCGTGCGAGGTGGAGCTGGCCAGCGAGTTCCGCTACCGCGACCCGGTGCTCGACCGGGCCACCCTGATCGTGGTGATCTCCCAGTCCGGGGAGACCATGGACACCCTGATGGCGCTGCGCCACGCCAAGGAGCAGAAGGCCCGGGTCCTGGCGATCTGCAACACCAACGGATCCACCATCCCGCGTGAGTCCGACGCGGTCCTCTACACCCACGGGGGGCCGGAGATCGCCGTCGCCTCCACGAAGGCCTTCCTCACCCAGCTCGTCGCCTGTTACCTGATCGGCCTGCACCTGGCCCAGGTGCGTGGGGTCAAGTTCGCCGACGAGGTGGCGGCCGTGGTGGAGCAGCTGCACCAGATGCCCGGCAAACTGCGCGAGCTGCTGGAGCGCATCGAGCCGGTCCGGGAGCTGGCCCGGGAGATCAAGTCCGAGCCGACGGTGCTCTTCATCGGCCGGCACGTCGGCTACCCGGTGGCCCTGGAGGGCGCCCTCAAGCTCAAGGAACTGGCGTACATGCACGCCGAGGGGTTCGCCGCCGGTGAACTCAAGCACGGCCCGATCGCCCTGATCGACCAGGGGACGCCGGTGATCTGCATCGTCCCCTCGCCGGTCAGCCGGGGACTCCTGCACGACAAGGTGGTCTCCAACATCCAGGAGGTACGCGCCCGGGGCGCCCGGACCATCGTCATCGCCGAGGAGGGCGACGAGGCGGTGCAGCGCTACGCCGACCACCTGATCTACGTTCCGCGTACCCCGACGTTGCTCGCCCCGCTGATGACCACGGTCCCGTTGCAGGTGCTCGCCGCCGAGATCGCCGCCGCCCGGGGACACGACGTGGACCAGCCGCGCAACCTGGCCAAGTCCGTCACCGTCGAGTAACCGGTCACCGTCGGGCCGGAGGGGCCGGTCGGGGCGGTGGTGGCGGGCCGGGCCGGTCATCCTCGACCCAGCACGATCCCGGCCATCCCGTCCAGCGCCGGGTTGCCGTCCTCCCAGTAGCCGGTGTGACCGTGCCGGCTGCTGGGGAAGGTCCGCCCGCCGAAACCGGGGTGGCTCGGGTCTCGACCGAACCAGAGCCCGCCGTCGCTGCTGTCGACGAGGCCGGTCACCACGCCCAGCGGTGTCCCGGTCAGGGTCGCCCGTCGCAGCAGGTCCTCCGGCGGGCGGGTCAGTCGGATGACGTCGTCCGGTGCGGTGCTCGACCAGACCTGCCCGGGGGGCACCCGCAGCTGCCCGGCGTGCTCCACCCCCACCCCGGGGGACCCGACGAAGACCAGGGCGTCGGCGGCGAGGCCGTGGTCCCGGGCTGCGGTGCCCACCACGGTCGAGCCGTAGCTGTGCCCGAGGACCGTCTGCCGGGCCGGTGGCCCCTCGTGGGTGGCCCGTAACCCCTCCTGGAACTGGTGCAGGGTCGGCCCGGCGTCGCGGGCCGGCCCGGACCGCAGCGCCTCGTGCAGGAAGTCGGGGGCGTCGTAGTCGAGCCAGAGCAGCGCGGCGGTCTCCCGGTCGGGGGCGAGTTCGGCGCAGCGGGACCGGACCCGGGCCGCCCGGCTCAGCTCCCCTGTCGCGTCGGCCAGCCCAGAGGTCATCCCCGGCACGTAGGTCAGCACGTTGTCGGCCCGGTCCGGGTTGCCCAACGCCACGATCGTCCGGCCCTCTCCGCCGGTCTCCAGACCCAGTAGGTACGCCCGGGGTGACTCGTCGCGGGTCAGCCGCTCGGCGAGGGCACCCAGCCCGGCCAGTGCCAGGTCGACCCGGCGTAGGTCCAGCAGCTCCGCCGGGCCGCGCGGAAGGCGGGTCAGGACCCGGTTCCGCTCCGCCAGCAACTCGGCCCGTCGGTCCTCGACCAGCAGCCGGTTGGCCTGGTCCCGGGCGGCGGCCGGCACCCCGTCCAGGCGACCCACCAGGGTCGGCTCGTGAACGACCAGCCAGCGGCGCATGGCCGGGGTGAGCCCGTCCCACCAGGCACGGACCCGGGCCGGGTCGGCATCGGCCGGTGGGCGCCCCGGGGGCGGTGGGCGGGTCCACCCCGATCCGGCGGCGTCGACGAGTTCGGCGAGCCGGGCTGCCGCCTCCCGGTCCGCCTGCCCGGCCAGGGTGAGCGCGGCGGTGATCCCACCGGCCACCTGGACCACTGCCGGACCGCTCTGGTGGGTCGGCCGCAGGGCCGCCGGGTCCGCCGACACCCGGCCCTGCCTGTCGATCAGCACCCCGGCGGAGTCGGCCCGCTCGACTGCGGCGGCCAGGCGTGCCTTCGCCACCCCCAGCCGACAGGCGAACTCGGCGAGCACCTGATCGGCCTCGATCAGGGCGGGGGCGACGGACCGTAGTTCGCCCCGGAGCCCATTGATCCGGGTGCCGGCCGCCACGGCGGCCCCACCGGACCAGCCGGCGTGCAGCCGCCCGACGCGCTCCGTCAGCTCCTCGGCCCACCTGTCGACCCGGCCGACGAGCCCACCCCAGGCGGCACCGGCCCGGCCCCAGGCCGGTGGGTCGGCGGCCCAGAGCTGGGCGTACCCGATCATCGGGACAGCCTGGTCAGCCGTCCGGCGGCCCGCCGGTCGACGGTTTCGTACCCGTCGGCGGCGTGACCGAGGGCTCCGGCGGTCTCCGCCACCCGTGCCCCCAGGCGGCCACACCACCGGTGCACCGCCGCCTCCCACCCGACCAGGGCGGCCCCGGTCGACCACTGTGGTGCCGGCACGACGAGGCCGGGCACCCCGGTCAGCCCGTGGGCCAGCCGGTACGCCTGGTCGACGAGCCGCCCCGACACCTCCCGCAGCACACCCGGATCCACCTCGAACGACTCCTGTCCCACCCTCGCCCCCTCGTGGCCGCCGACCCGTCGGACCTCGCCCCGGGCACCCGGGCGTCGACCACCCACCCGGCACCCGGGCACACCGGCCCTCCCCGCCGGGGCAGCTGCCCGGCCTCCGGTGCCGCAGACGTTAGGACGCCGGTCCACCGTCCGGAACGCCCTGTGGACAACCCGTGGTGGTCGTCCACCGGGTTCGTCCACAGGTCTTGCCGACAGTGGAGCCGACGGGTAATCTGCGCGACCCGCGACCGATAGGGTGGCGGGGGCGATCGATGCGGTACGGCCCGACAACAGACGAG
This sequence comes from Micromonospora sp. NPDC000207, assembly GCF_040300925.1. Taxonomy (NCBI): domain Bacteria; kingdom Bacillati; phylum Actinomycetota; class Actinomycetes; order Micromonosporales; family Micromonosporaceae; genus Micromonospora; species Micromonospora sp. NPDC000207. Next base: position 10,792 of record NZ_JBEPEQ010000019.1, on the reverse strand, counting down.
ACGGGGTGCCATGAGGCCGGTGTGGCGGGTCGCGGACGTACGGGCGGCGGAAGCCGGCCTGCTGGCCACCCTTCCCCCCGGCACGTTGATGCGGCGGGCCGCCGCCGGGCTGGCCCGGCGCTGCGCGCTCCTGCTGGCCGACCGGGGCGGGGTGTACGGCGCCCGGGTGCTGCTCCTGGTCGGCTCCGGGGACAACGGCGGGGACGCCCTCTTCGCCGGTGAACACCTGGCCCGGCGCGGGGCGGCGGTCTCGGCGTTGCTCGTCGATCCGGAACGGGTGCACGCCGAGGGGTCGGCCGCGCTGCGGGCCGCCGGGGGGCGGGTGGTCGACAGCCCCCCGGCCACAGTCGACCTGGTGGTCGACGGCATCGTCGGGATCGGCGGCCGGGGCGGCCTGCGGGAGACCGCCAAACAACTGGCCGGCGGGCTGATCCGGCACCGGGGACGCGACGGTCGCCGGGCCACTGTCGTCGCCGTGGACGTCCCCAGCGGGGTCGCCGTGGACACCGGAGACGTCCCGTCGACAGCCGCCGGACGGCCCGACGCGGTCCACGCCGACGTGACGGTGACGTTCGGGGCCTGGAAACCGGCGTTGGTGGTCGGTCCGGCCGCCGCCCTGACCGGCGAGGTGGAGCTCGTCGACATCGGGCTCGGCCCGTGGCTGCGCGGCACCCCGGCGCTGCACGTGGTGGAGGGCTCGGACGTGGCCGACTGCTGGCCCGACCTGGGGCCGGCGTCGGAGAAGTACACCCGGGGCGTGGTCGGGGTGGCGACCGGTTCCCGGACGTACCCCGGAGCGGCGGTGCTCTCGGTGGGCGGCGCGCTCGCCGGGCCGGCCGGCCTGGTCCGGTACGCCGGTGGTGCACGGGACGAGGTGCTCCGTGTCCACCCCTCGGTGATCGCCACCGGTCGGGTCGCCGACGCCGGCCGGGTGCAGGCCTGGGTCTGCGGCTCCGGGCTGGGCACCGGTGCCGAGGCGGTCGGTGAACTGCGGGCGGTGCTCGCCACGTCGGTGCCGGTGGTGCTCGACGCCGACGCGCTGACCCTGCTCGTCGACGGGTCGATGGCGGACCTGCTGCGCCGTCGGGACGCGCCGGTGGTGGTCACCCCGCACGACCGGGAGTACGCCCGGCTCTGCGGGGAGCAGCCGGGGGCCGACCGGGTGGCGGCGACGATGCGGTTGGCCGCCTGGATGAACGCCGTGGTCCTGCTCAAGGGGGACCGCACCGTGATCGGCACGCCGGACGGCCGGGCGTACGTGAATCCGACAGGCTCTGCGGCGCTGGCCACCGGGGGGACCGGGGACGTCCTGGCCGGGCTGCTCGGTTCGCTGCTCGCCGCCGGGGTACGCGCGGACCGGGCGGCGGCCGTCGCCGCGTACCTGCACGGGTTGGCCGGTCGGGAGGCGGCCCGGGGCGGCCCGGTGACCGCGCCCGACGTGGTGGCAGCCCTCCGCCCGGTGCTTGGTCGGACCGGGGAGATCCCCTGGAAGTAGGCTGGGCGCATGTGGCAGGCCGAGGTACGCGTCGACCTCGACGCGATCCGTGAGAACGTGGCACGACTCCGGTCGGGCACCACCGCCGAGATGATGGCGGTGGTCAAGGCCGACGGGTACGGCCACGGCATGGTCCCGTCGGCCCGTGCCGCGCTGGAGGCGGGTGCGGACTGGCTCGGGGTCTGCACCCTCGACGAGGCGCTGACGCTGCGCCGGGCCGGGATCACCGCACCGGTGCTGGCCTGGCTGCTCGCCCCCGGGCTGCCGTTGCACGAGGGGGTGACGGCCGGGGTCGACCTGGGCGCGGCCAGCCTCCCGCAGCTCGACGAGATGATCGAGGCGAGCCGTCGGGCGGAGCGCCCGGCCCGACTCCATCTCAAGATCGATACCGGGTTGAGTCGGGGTGGGGCCACCGTCGCCGACTGGCCGGCGCTGCTGGACGCCGCCGCCAAGGCCCAGGCCGACGGGCTGGTCGAGGTGGTCGGGGTGTGGAGCCACTTCGTCTACGCCGACCTGCCCGGCCATCCGACCACCGACAGGCAGCTCGCCGTCTTCCACGAGGGCCTGGACATGGTCGAACGGGCCGGTCTGCGTCCCCGGTACCGGCACCTCGCCAACTCGGCGGCCACGCTCACCCGCCCGGACACCCACTTCGACCTGGTCCGCCCCGGGATCGCCGTGTACGGGCTCTCCCCGGTCGCCGGTGAGCGGTACGGGTTACGCCCGGCGATGACCGCCCGGGCCCGGGTGATGCTCACCAAACGGGTGTCGGCCGGGACCGGGATCTCCTACGGTCACACGTACCACGTGGAACGGGACGCGACGGTGGCGGTGGTGCCCCTGGGGTACGCCGACGGGGTGCCCCGGCACGCCTCCAACTCCGGGCCGGTACAGCTCGGTGGAGTCCGCCGCAGCATCGCCGGACGGGTCTGCATGGACCAGTTCGTCGTCGACTGCGGCGACGACCCGGTGGCCGCCGGGGACGTCGTCACCCTCTTCGGTGACGGTGCCGACGGCGCACCGACCGCCGACGACTGGGCCGAGGTGGTCGGCACCATCAACTACGAGATCGTCACCCGGTTCGGCAGTACCCGGGTGCCCCGGACCTACCACGGGGAGCGCAGCTCATGAGCGCGAGGAGTGCGCCGGTTCTGCGCGCCCCGCAGTCGCGAATCGGAGGGCAACCATGAGTCCTGCTCGGTTTCGGTTGCCCCGGCCCCGGACCGCCGCCGGGAAGGTCGCCGGACTGGTCGGCGCGGTGGGGGTGGCAGCCGCCGGTCTCGCCGCCGGGGTGGCCACCGAACGCCGCATGGTCCGCCGGTTCAAGTCCGACCCCACAGACAGGTACGCCGACGAGGTCTTCGGCGACCAGCGGTACGACCAGGCGTACCGGTTGGAGATGCCGGACGGCACCGACATCCACGTGGAGGTGGTGGAGCCGACCCGCCCGGTCGACGGCAACCCCACTGTCGTCCTGGTGCACGGCTTCTGCCTGGACATGGGGACCTTCCACTTCCAGCGCAAGCTGCTGGCGGAGCGGGGTGAACACCGGATCGTCGCGTACGACCAGCCGGGGCACGGGTTGTCCGGTCGGCTGGAGAGCGGCGAGTACGACCTGACCGCGCTGGGCCACACGCTCCGTCGGGTGATCGACCGGACGGCCGCGCAGGGCCCGCTGGTGCTGGTCGGCCACTCGCTGGGCGGGATGGTCATCATGGCGTTGGCCGAGCTGTACCCGGAGTTCTTCGCCGACCGGGTCGCCGGGACGGTCCTGATCGCCACCTCCGGCGGTCTGCTCGCGGAGACGAAACTGGTCGCGCCGGCCCTGCTCGGTCGGCTCGGCTCCCCGATGCTCGCCATGGTCAGCAACGCCACCCGGTACGGCGGGACGGTGATCGACAAGGCCCGTCGCTCCACCTCGAACGTTGCCTGGCTGCTCACCCGCCGGTACGGCTTCGGCACGCCGAACCCCAGCCCGGCCCTGGTGTCGTACGTGGAGACGATGAACTCCCGTACCTCGGCCGACACGGTGACCAGGTACCTGCGGACCATCGCCACCCACTCCAGGTATCCGGCCCTGGGCGCGCTGTCGGGGGCCCCGGTCCTGGTGGTGGTCGGCGACAAGGACATGATCACGCCGGTGGTCCACTCCGAGGAGATCGTCAGGCGGCTGCCGCACGCCGAGTACGTGAAGATCTCCGACAGTGGGCACGTGGTGATGCTGGAGCACGCGGACGAGGTCAACGCCGCGCTGGAGCGGTTCCTGGAGGGGTTGTGAGCGACACCGTGCGGCTGCCGACGCCGGCCGACACGTACGAATTCGGCCGCCGCCTGGCCACCCTGCTGCGCCCCGGCGACCTGGTGCTGCTCACCGGTCCGCTGGGGGCCGGGAAGACCGCCCTGACCCAGGGCATCGGCGCCGGCCTGGGGGTGTCCGGCGACGTCACCTCGCCGACGTTCGTGATCGCCCGGGTGCACCGCCCGGACCCGGCCCGGGGCGGCCGGACGGCGCTGGTGCACGCCGACGCGTACCGGCTGGGGGACGCTGCTGATCCCCGCGCCGAGATCGACGACCTCGACCTGGACGCCTCGGTCGAGGACTCGGTCACGGTGGTCGAGTGGGGCGAAGGGCTGGCCGAGCACCTGACCGACGCCCACCTGCGGATCAGGCTCGACCGGCGTGACGACGACACCCGCCTCGCCGAGCTGGACCCGGTCGGTGGCGACTGGGCGGGACGGCTCCGCGCCCTCGACGGGCAGCTCAGCGATTCTACGCAGCCACCTCGGTGAGGGAGGCTTCCGCGCGGAGGCGGATCAGGCGGGCGTAGGCGTACTCGCAGATCACCGCGTGCTCGTAGACAGCCCGGGGCACGTCGACGGTGGAGTCGACCCGCAGGACCGACCCGCCGGGCCGCCAGGCCAGGAAGGTCGGGTCCCCGGTGAGCTGGGTCAGCAGCCCCAGCAGGGAGATGTCCAGCCGCATCGAGTGCACCGCCCGGCGGTACTCCTCACTGGTGAGGCAGAGCGCGAACGGCACGTTCATCAGGTACAGCGCGGTCTGGATGTCGATGTTCAGCCACCGGCGACGGCCCGGCTCGGTGTCCAGGCGGGGGACCGTCAACATCGAGGTGTCCAGGGGGCCGACGGGTCGGGGCAGGTCACCGGGGGTGCCACCGGGGGGTGCCGCCGCCCGGCCGAGGGCGATGAGGACGTCGTACACGTTGAGGTCGTGTTCGATGACCGCCCGGTCGCCCAGCTCCCGCAGGTTCGTCGGGAGCAGGTCCACCTCGTGTTGCCCGGACACGTCGGCGTTGCGGACCACGAAGTTCAGCAGCTGGGTCTCCACCACGAAATGTCGGATCAGCAGCTCACCGGCTTCCGGTGAGACGAAGTTGCGGAGGAACCAGACGCAGAGGGTGTCCATCGTGGTGTGGGCGCGCAGCTGACCGGGGAGGACCCGTTTGACCACGCAGATCAGGGTCACCGCCAGCCGGGACAGGATCCGCACCCAGGGCAGCAGCCAGGTCCGCGACCACCGCTGCTGGTCCCGGACCACCAGTTCCAGGGTCCGTCGGCTGATCGGCACCGTGGGGTCGGACATGATCGCGTCCCACACCGACGGTTCGGCGCGACCCGCCGTGGCCCGTCCGTCGGGCTTCCGCTCAACCATCGATCTCCTCCAGCTGTAGCGCGTAGAGCCGGGCCACCACCCGGGCGGTCCGCACGATCCGCTCGGCGCTGGGCCTGTCGATCAGCGGCGACCGCAGGACGTTGCGCAGCGCCGCGAAGTGGTCGTCGTCGTTGGCACCGTGGTAGAGCAGGAACCGCAGCTGGTCGTCGGCGAGGCCGAGCTGGTCGCGGAGCAGCCCCGCCCAGCGGGCCGCCTTCGCGGTGCCCAGCCCCTCGATGACGAACATGGCACCGAGCAGGTCCACCGGGTCGGGTTGACCGGCCTGGTGGAACATGTACGCCGACAGCGCCTCCGAGCCGAGGTTCTTCGTCGCCGTACGGATCTCGTCCGGGTCGCCGCCGATGGCGGCGAAGTCGGCGTCGAGCAGCCGGAAGTCGCGGTGTTCCTCCAGCCCGTGGTGCAGGGCGGCGCTGCGCAGCTCGAACAGTTCCTCGGAGAAGTTCGACGCGGCCCTGGCGATCCACCGGCCTCCCTCGACGACCTGGGGGCGCAGGGTGAGCAGGAGCCGACGGTAGTCGCCGAGGGTGGCGGTGCCGGTCTCGATCCGGCGCAGCACCGGCACCCGGCGCAGCCGGGACTCCAGCTCGGCCCAGACCCCGGCCAGTTCCAGGACGGTCCAGCGGACGACCTCGTCGTCGGCCGCCTCCGGCTCGCCCAGCGGGGACGCGACGGTCCCGGCCTGTGAGTCGGCGGCAGTGCCCTGCGGGGTCGACCCGGACGGTGCGGTCCCCACGGCGGCAGAACCGGACGGCGCGGTCCCCACGGCGGCAGACCCGGACGGCGCGGTCCCGGCAACGGCCGAAGCGGTGCCCCCCGTCGTCCCGACCACCTCGGGGCCGGTCGGTCCGACGCAGGTCAGGTGGGCGAAGGCGAAGGAGAACCGGCCCGACTCGGGGACGACCAGCAGGATCCGGTCACCGGGGGTGAACCGACCTGTCTGCCAGGCCTCGGCGAGCATGACGAAGATGCTGGCGGCCCCGGTGTTCCCCCGGGTCGACAGGTTGGTGAACCACCGCTCCTCGTCGATCATCAGGTCGGCCTCCCTCATGAGCCGGAAGATGTCCGCCCGGAAGTGCTCGGAGCTGTAGTGGCAGAGGACGTGCTCGACCTGACGCGGGTCGAACCGGTCGTCCCGGACCAACCGGACGTACTCGGCGACCCCGGCGGTGAACAGGTCCGGCAGGGCCCGGACGTCCTGGCGCAGCCGGAGCAGACCGTCCCGTTCGGCCTCGGCGGCGGTGGCCCGGTCGAGCCAGGTCTGTCCGGGTCGGGGGCCGTCGTCGCCCGCTGCGCCGTCGGCCAGCCCGGCGCGCATGCAGGTGTCGTGTTCGTGGGCGTGCGAGACCAGGTGGACCCAGTCGACCCGCAGGCTGGGCCGGTCCGGGCGGGCTGCCGGTTCGAGGACCACCGCACCGGCACCGTCGGAGAGCGTCCACCGCAGGAACTGGGCGTCGTACCCGATCCGCTCGGGGGAGGTGGTGGCGGCGTACCGGCTCTGCTTGAGGCCCCGGCTGACCAGCTCGGAGCCGACCACGGCGGCCACGTCGTGCTCACCGAGGCGGACCCCGGCGACCGCCGACTTGAAGGCCGCCATGCTCGACGCGCAGACCCCGGAGGCCGAGAGGGTCTCCATCGGGCCACCGCCCAACCGGCCGTGGACCATCGAGGCGAAGCCCGGTACCAGGAGGTCACCCTGGGTGGTTCCGGTGGCCAGCAGGCCCAGCTGGTCGAGGTCACGACCGCTGTCCTTGAGTGCCTGCCGGACCGCCTCGACGGCCAGTTCCTCGTTGAGCATCGTGGTCCGCCCGTCCCGGTCGAGGGCGTAGTGCCGGGTCTGGATGCCGTTGGCGGCGAGGACCCGACGTCGTACGGCGGCGCTGGCCGTACTGCCGTCGTCGCCGAGCAACCGCACCAGATCGTCGTTGCCCACCGGGTCGCCGGGAAGGAAGGAAGCACAGCCGGTGATGTGGACCTCTCGTGTCATGGCGTCCATTCGGCCAGCTCAACGGGGTCGGTGAACATCCGCCGTGAGGCCCAGTCTTCTGCGTACGGATACTCAGTCGCCCCCACCGGCGCCCGGCGGTGTGTCCCCGTGTCGGAGGCGACTGGTAGGAAGTAGCCGATCCGTACGCGTGAAAGGTGGCCCATGCCCGACGACGTTGCGCCTCTCGACCTGCCGACCCTGCTCCCCTCGGAGTGGCAGTCCGTCCTGACCCCGCACCTGGACCTGACGGCCACCGCCGACCTGGGCCGGTTCGTCGCCGGGGAGTACGCCACCCAGACGGTCTTCCCGCCGGTCGAGGACCTCTTCTCGGCGTACCGGCACTGCGCCCCGCAGGACTGCCGGGTGCTCATCCTCGGGCAGGATCCGTACCACAAAGCCGGGCAGGCGCACGGGTTGAGCTTCAGCGTCCGGGACGGGGTGGCGGTGCCACCCTCCCTGCGCAACGTCTTCAAGGAGCTGGGGGAGGACCTCGGGGTGCCGAAGCCGGCCGGGGGCAACCTGAGCGGCTGGGCCGACCAGGGTGTCCTCCTGCTCAACTCGGTCCTGACGGTCCGCCAGGCGACCCCGGGGTCGCACGCCAACAAGGGCTGGGAGGAGTTCACCGACGCCACCATCCGCGCCCTGGACGCGCTGGAGCACCGGGTGGTGTTCCTGCTCTGGGGTGGGTACGCCCGGAAGAAGGCGGCGCTGGTCACGAACTCCCGGCACGTGGTGCTGGAGGCCGGGCACCCCAGCCCGATGAACCCCCGTGGTTTCCTGGGCAGCCGTCCGTTCAGCGCCGCCAACAAGGCGCTGGCCGACGCCGGGCTGCCGACCGTCGAGTGGGAACGTACGGCCGGCTGACCCGACGTCCCGGCGCCACCATCGTGGGGCGTCACCGGTGGCGGCGTCCGGGGCGACTAGGGTGACAGCCGTGCTCGTACTCGTGGTGGACTCCTCGACCCCGGCGGTGACCGCAGCGCTGGTCGAGGTCTCGACGGAGGGCGTCGCGCTCCGGGCGACCCGGTGCACCGTCGACGCCCGAGCCCACGGCGAACTGCTCGCCCCCCAGGTCGACGCGGTGTTGGCCGACGCAGACGCCCGGCCGGGTGACCTGACGGCGATCGTCGCCGGTCTCGGCCCCGGCCCGTTCACCGGGCTCCGGGTGGGGCTGGTCACGGCCGCCACCATGGGCCAGGTGCTCGGTGTGCCGACGTACGGTGTCTGTTCGCTGGACGGGATCGGCCACCCGGCGGCGGCCGGGGAGCCGGTGCTGGCGGCGAGCGACGCCCGCCGCCGGGAGATCTACTGGGCGGTGTACGACGGGTCCGGGGAACGTATCGCCGGGCCGGAGGTGGACACCCCGACGGTCGCCGCCGCCCGGGCCCGGGACCTCGCTGTGACAGTCGCCGTCGGTGACGGGGCGCACCGGTACGCCGACGTGCTCGGCCTGCCGGTGCGGGCCGAGCCGCGCTACCCGGACGCCACCACCCTGGCGGTGCTCGCCGCCGAGCGGGTCCGCGCCGGGGCTCCGGGGGAGCGGCTCACCCCGCTCTACCTGCGCCGCCCGGACGCGGTGGCGGCGGCCGGCCGCAAGCCGGTCCTGCCGTGACCGACGATCCCCACCCGGGCACGCCGCAGGCCGGTCCTGCCGACCTCCACCCTGCGCCGCAGGCCGGTCCCGCCGGTCTCCGCCCAAGCGCGGTGCCGGAGCCGTCGGGGGAGGGGCCGGTCCGACTGGCCCGGTTCCGGTGGTGGCACATCGACGAGGTGCTGCCGATCGAGGCGGACCTGTTCGGCGCGGAGCGCTGGTCCCCGGCGATGTTCTGGAACGAGTTGGCGAACGGCCACCACTACCTGGTCGCCCAGGATCCGGCGGGTGCAGTGCTCGGCTACGCCGGGTTGACGGCCCAGCCGCCCGACGAGTCCTGGGTGCAGAACATCGCGGTCCGCCGCGACGCCCAGCGGCGCGGGGTGGGCCGGCTGCTGTTGGAGGCGTTGCTCGCCGAGGCGGCCCGACAGGGGGCGGGGAGCACGTTGCTGGAGGTCGCCGCCGACAACGCCGCCGCCCAGCGGCTCTACGCGTCCTACGGGTTCGAGCCGATCGGCGTACGCCGGGGCTACTACCAACCGAGCAACACCGACGCGTTGGTGATGCGTCGGGACTCGACGCCGGACCGGTCGGCGGCGTCGACCGGGGAGGGAACAGACGAGCATGGCTGACGAACCGCTGATTCTCGGCATCGAGACCTCCTGTGACGAGACCGGGGTCGGGATCGTGCGCGGCCATACCCTGCTGGCCGACGCGCTGGCGTCGAGCGTCGCCGAGCACGCCCGGTTCGGCGGCGTGGTGCCGGAGGTGGCCAGCCGGGCGCACCTGGAGGCCATCGTGCCGACGATGGACCGGGCCCTGGCCGAGGCCGGGGTGACGATCGCCGACATCGACGCGATCGCGGTGACCTCCGGGCCGGGCCTGGCCGGTGCGTTGCTCGTCGGCGTCGCCGCCGCCAAGGGGTACGCGGTAGCCGCCGAGAAGCCGCTGTACGGGGTGAACCACCTCGCCGCGCACGTGGCGGTGGACACCCTGGAGCACGGCCCGTTGCCGGAACCGGCGATCGCCCTGCTGGTCTCCGGCGGACACTCGTCCCTGCTGCGCGTCGACGACCTGGCCCGGGGTGTCACCCCGCTCGGCGCGACGATCGACGACGCGGCCGGTGAGGCGTTCGACAAGGTGGCCCGCCTGCTCGGGCTGCCGTTTCCGGGTGGCCCGCCGATCGACAGGGAGGCCCGCGTCGGCGACGCCGGTTCCATCGCGTTCCCGCGCGGACTGAGCGCCGCCAAGGACCTGGCGGCCCACCGGTACGACTTCTCCTTCTCCGGGTTGAAGACGGCGGTGGCCCGGTGGGTCGAGGCCCGGCAGCGGGCCGGTGAGACGGTGCCGGTCGCCGACGTCGCCGCGTCCTTCCAGGAGGCGGTCTGCGACGTGTTGACCAGCAAGGCGATCGACGCCTGCCGGACCGAGGGGATCGACACGTTGGTGATCGGTGGGGGAGTCGCCGCGAACTCGCGGCTGCGGGCGATGGCCGAACAGCGGGCCGCGAAGTACGGCATCCGGGTCCGGGTGCCCCGGCCGAAGCTCTGCACCGACAACGGGGCGATGGTGGCGGCTCTCGGCTCGCACCTGGTCGCCGCCGGGGTCGCGCCCAGTCGGCTGACCCTGCCCGCCGACTCGGCCATGCCGTTGACTCTGGTCAGCGTGGCGGGAGAGGAGAAGACGGCATGATCGTCAGGATGTGGGAGGTGAAGGCCGAGCCGTACGCGGTCGCCGAGCTGATCACCTGGGTCTGCGAGACGGCGCTGCCCGAGTTCGACCACGACCCGCTGCACCTGTCCAGCGAGGTCTTCTCCTCCACCGACCACCGGGTGGTGGTCATCTCCAAGTGGCGCAGCAGCGCCCACTCCCTGCCGGACCCGCCGGCGAAGCTCGTCGCCCGCCCGCCGCACTCCTGGGACTTCACCCAGGTCGACCGCTGACCCGACCGGCCCCAGCCCCGACGCGCCGCCGGCCCGGGGCACCGCCGGCTGGACCGGCCGCTGACCCGACCGGCCGCTGACCCGACCG
>NZ_JBEPEQ010000018.1:0-65114 GCF_040300925.1 Micromonospora sp. NPDC000207 | reverse complement strand
GGCCGGACCGGCGGCCGGACCGGCCGTCAGGGTGGCGGCGAAGTCGCGCAGCGCCGGAGCGGTGAACAGGGCGGCGATGCCGGCACCTGTCACCCCCCGGTCCCGGAGGCGGCTGATCATCCTGGTGGCCAGCAGGGAGTCGCCGCCGAGGGCGAAGAAGGAGTCGTCGCGTCCGATCCCGGTGGTCCCCAGCAGCTCCGACCACACCTCTGACACCAGACGTTCCACCCCTTCTCGGGGCGCGTCACCCGGGGTGGGGGTGTCGGCGGCGGCGGACAACCGGGCGGCGACGGCCCGGCGGTCGAGTTTGCCGTTGGCGGTCAGCGGCATCGACTCGGCGACGACCAGGTGTTCCGGCACCATGTAGACGGCGAGCCGGTCGGCGAGCCACCGCCGGAGGTCCTCGGCGGTGAGGGGCCTGCCGTCGGTCGCGGCGTAGAGGCCGAGTTGCCGGGTGGGGCCGGTGACGACTGTGGCCACGGCGTGGATCACTGCGGGGTGGGCGTCGGCGGCGGCCTCGACCTCGCCGAGTTCGATGCGGTGGCCTCGGATCTTGACCTGGTGGTCGGCGCGGCCGAGGAACTCCAGGGTGCCGTCGTGGTGGTAGCGGGCCCGGTCCCCGGTCCGGTACCAGCGTCGGCCGTCGTGGTCGACGAACTTCTCGGCGGTCCGGGTCGGGTCACCCCGGTAGCCGTGGGCCACTCCGGGGCCGCTTACCCAGAGTTCACCGGGGACGAAGTCCGGCCGGTCCCGACCCCTGTCGTCGGCGACCCGGACCCGCATGTTGCGCAGCGGCACCCCGTAGGGGATCGACCGCCATCCGGGGTCGACGTCGCCGACCTCGAAGACTGTGCTGTGGATCGCGGCCTCGGTCATGCCGCCCAGGGCGGCGAACCTGGCCCGGGGTGCCAGCGCCCGCAGCCGGGCCGGCTGGTCCAGACCGACCCAGTCGCCGCCGAGCATCACCAGGCGCAGGCTGTCCGGCAGTCCCGCGTCGGCCGCCGCGCTGAGCAGCATGTCGAGCAGGGCGGGCACGCAACTGATCACCGTCACCCGGTGGCGACGGACCAGGTCCGCCCAGCGGTGGGCGTCGCGGCGGCTGCCTTCGTCCACCACGACGACCGACCCGCCGGTGCGCAGCAGGGCGAACATGTCGTACGCGGAGAGGTCGAAGTCCAGTGCGGACAGGGCGATGGTCCGGTCGTCGCCGCCGACGGCGAAGACCTCGGCGACGGCGTCGACGGTGTTGACGACGGCCCGGTGCGGGACCTCGACGCCCTTGGGTTCCCCGGTGGATCCGGAGGTGAAGATGACGTAGGCCACCGACTCGGGGGTGGCCGGTGCCACCTGGGCCGGGGGCAGGGGGGTGGCGTCGGCGATGTCCAGGACGGGCACCTCGGCGTCGGCGGGGCGATGGCCGGCGTCGGTGAGGACCGCCCGTACCCGGGCGAGGGTGTGCAGTCGCCGCTGCCGGGCCGGGGGCTGGTCGACGCCGACGGGCACGTACGCGGCACCCGCCGCCAGGATGCCGAGGACGGCGACCACCTGCGCCCGACCCTTGGGGAGGGTGACAGCGACGGAGTCTCCGGGACGGACGTCGTGGTGGTGCAGCAGGGTGGTGACCCGCAGGGCGGCGCTGGCCAGTTCCCCGTAGGTGAGGTCGCCGTTGTCGTCGTCGACGAGGGCGGTGCGGTCGGGTGTCCGGGCGGCGCGGGCGAAGAACCGGTCGTGCAACAGCTCGGCGGGGACGTCGTCCCCGGTGTCGTTGATCGCGGACCGGGCGGCGAGCTGTTCGGCGGGGGCGAGTTGCCCGACGGGCCGGGTCCAGGTCGCCTCGTCGTGCAGCAGGTCCTCCACCAGACGCCGGTACGCGGCGAAGGCGTGCTCGGCGACGCCGGGTTCGAAGACCTCGCTGCGGATGTCCCAGTTGAGCAGCAGCCCACCGTCGAGTTCGGTGACCTGGGCGTCGAGCCAGACCTGCGGCCCCTGCGAGATGATCCACACGGGGGCGCCGAAGCGGTCCTGGACCTGTGCGTCGAAGATCTCGCCGAGTCCGAGGGCGCTGGTGTAGACGACCGGGGCGAGGACGGGGGTGCCGTCGCCGAGGCGGGAGAGGTCCCGCAGGACCTCGACCCCGGGGTACGCGCCCCGGGCGACCGCCTGGTGCAGGGTGTGCTGGACCTGGCGGGCCTGCTCGGCGAAGGGCAGCGGCCGGGTGAGGTCGACGTCGAGCAGTACCGAGCTGCTGAAGTCGCCGACGAGTCCGGCGGCACCCGGCACGTCGACGTCCCTGTCGAACAGGGGCAGGTTGAGCAGGAACCGTTGTTCGGCGCTCCAGCCGGCCAGGATCTCGGCGAACGCGGTGGCGAGCACGGCCGCCGGGGTGAGGGAGTGTCGCCGGGCGAGCCGGGTGAGGGTCTCCCGGTCGGTGGGCGTGATGTCGTGGTGCAGCCGGGTGGTGGGGTGGAACCGGGGCTGCGTGGATTCCGGCTGGAGCGCGTCGACGACCGTCGGCAGTTGCGGGGCGCGGCTGAGCTCCGGCAGCCGTTGCTGCCACCACTGCCTGGCGGCGGCCCGTTGCGGGGCGCGTCGGGTGGCGCGTCGTTCCAGGTATCGGGCGAAACTGCCGGTGACGGGGGCCAGGTCGGTGTCGGGTGCGTCGTAGAGGTGGCGGAGGTCGTCGAGGAGGATGCGGAGGCTTGCCGCGTCCGCAGCGATCATGTCGAGGTCGACGTGCAGCCGGGTGGCGCCGTCGGGCAGCAGGGTCAGTTCGACGACGAGGACTTCCCCGTCGTCGACTGCCATCCGCCGGTGGGTGCCGGTGTGCCGGATCCTGTCGAGGTGGTCCCGGCGGGCGACGGCGTCCAGGGCGCGCAGGTCGTGCACGGTCACCGTGGCGTCGCCGGTGTCGGGGAGGATCAGTTGGTTGCCGTCGTCGAGGATCCGGGTACGCAGCATGGCGTGTCGGCGACGCAGCAGTGACACGGCGGTGCGCAGCCGGTCCGGGTCGACGTCCCGGCCGTCGAACTCGACGTAGAAGTGCGCGCCGACGCCGCCGAGGGGCTGCCCGTCCTGGCGGCCGATCCAGTAGGCGTGCTGCATCAGGCCCAGCGGGAAGGGTTCCTGCGGGTCGACGGGGCCGGTCGGGGTCTCGGCGGCGGCCGGGTCGACCGGCGACGGTTCCGCGACGGCGGCCGAACGGGCTGTGGCGTCGGTGAGCAGCATCTTCTGCCACGCGGCGAGGGTGGGGGTCTCGGCGAGGGCGTCGAAGCCGATGTCGTGTCCGCCTCGCCGCCAGGCGGCGGCGAGGCGGATCAGGCGCAGGCTGTCGAGTCCGAGGTCGAACAGGTCCTCGTCGGGGGCGATCTCGTTCTCGGGTACGTCCAGCGCGGCGGCGGTGACGGCGCGGATCCGGTCGGCGGTCAGTGGTGCGGTGCGGGGTCGAGGTGCCTGGGGCACGGTCCGGTTCACCCTTCTCGCGTGGCGTGGGTCGGGACGGGCCGGGGTTCGGTCACCGGGCCGCCGTCGGAGGGTGCCCTGCATTGCACATGAACACCATTGTCAACTAGCGTCACTCTAAACACCCCACCCGTGGTTGCGCCACCCCGGGGTCCGTCGTCGAGGAGGTCCACCGTGGATGGTCGGGACTGGCCGAGCTGGCCTGAGGAATTCGCCGCGCGATACCGATCGGCAGGCTGGTGGCGTGGGAAGACCTTCGGTGACCTGCTCACCGATTGGGCCGCCCGGTTCGCCGACCGTACGGCGCTCGTCGACGGCGGGACCCGCATCACGTACGCCGAACTCGACGGCACCGCACACCGACTCGCCAGCGCCCTGTACGCCCTCGGGCTCCGCCGCGGTGACCGGGTCGTCGTCCAGCTACCCAACCGTGCGGAGTTCGTCCTGCTCTGGTTCGCCCTGCAACGGCTCGGGGTGGTCCCGGTCCACGCCATGCCCGGCCACCGCCGATCGGAGGTCGGTCACCTCGTCGCGCGGTCCGGCGCGGTCGGCTACGTCGGTCCGGACCGGCACGCCCGCTTCGACCACCGGCGCCTCGCCGCCGAACTCCGCACCGCCCACCCCGGCCTGACCCACGTGATCATCGACGGTGAGGTCTCCGACGAGGACGGATTCCACCGGCTGGCCGACCTGGTCGCCGCAGGTGGGGAACCGATTCCCGACACCGACCCCCCGACCCCCGGGGACCTGGCACTGCTGCTGCTCTCCGGCGGCACCACCGGGATCCCGAAGCTCATCCCCCGCACCCACGACGACTACGCCTGCAATGCCCGGCTGGCCGCCGAGATCTGCGGCCTCGGACCGGACACCGTCTACCTGGCGGTACTGCCGATGCCGTTCAACTTCACCATGAGCTGCCCCGGTGTGCTCGGGACGTTGCAGGGCGGCGGAACGGTCGTGGTCGCCCGGGATCCCAGTCCGGCCACCGCCTTCCGACTCGTCGAACGGGAACGCGTCACAGTCGTCGCGCTCAACCCGCCCCTGGTTCCGGCGTGGTTGCAGGAGAACGCCGAGACCGCGCCCGACCTGTCGAGCCTGCGGCTGCTCCAGGTCGGGGCGGCCCGCCTCGCCGACGACCTGGCGCGGCGGATCGAACCGAAACTCGGCTGTCGGCTGCAACAGGTCTTCGGCATGGCGGAGGGGCTGCTCAACCTCACCCGCGCCGAGGACGACGACCAGGTCGTCTGCACCACGCAGGGGCGACCGATCTGCCCGGACGACGAGGTCAGGGTCGTCGACGAGGCCGGGGACCCGGTGCCGACGGGCGGGACCGGTGAGCTGCTGACCCGTGGGCCGTACACGATCCGGGGCTACTACCGGGCCGGGGAGGTCGACCGGACGGGCTTCACCCCGGACGGGTTCTACCGCACCGGAGACCAGGTGCGCGCGCTGCCCTCGGGACACCTGGTGGTGGTGGGACGGATCAAGGACCAGATCAACAGGGGCGGAGAGAAGATCGACGCGACGGAGGTGGAGGGGCACCTGTCGGCGTACCCCGGGATCCTGGACGCGGCCCTGGTCGGCGCGCCCGACGAGGACTTCGGGGAACGACCTGTGGCGTTCCTGGTCTGCGCCGGGGACCCGCCGACCGCCCGGTCCCTCGGCGCCTTCCTCCGCGACCGGGGGGTGGCTGCCTACAAGCACCCCGACCGGGTGGTCGGAGTGCCCCGGATGCCGTTGACCGCCGTCGGGAAGACCGACAAGCGGGCGCTCGTCGCGTCGCTCACCGGGTAGCCACGACCACCACCCCGGTACGCCGTGGCCGCAGGCCCGCCTCGGTCAACTCCTGGCAGAGCTGCGGCAGGGACACCTCCCAGGAGACGTGGTCGGCGGTGAGGCGCTGGACCACCGCACCCGCCGCCCGGACCTCGGTGGTGATCCGCCAGCGCACCCGGCCGGGCTCTCCGGGAACCACCACGCCGGTGTTGTGGTACTCCCGGGCGCCGATGCGAACCCGGTTCTCCTCCTGCACGCCGGGGACCCCGACGTTGACGACCAACGGTGCGCCCGGTGCCAGCCGACCCGCCACCGACCGCCACAACTCCCGCCGCTGCACGGGGTTCAGCTCGGCCACCGCGTTGGCCAGCAGCACCGCGCAGACCCGGTCGGGAAGGGGCGTCCCGGTGGCCGTCCCCGGCAGCACCGTGACCCGACGGGCGAGGTCGGGGTCGCCGCCGATCCGGGTGAACATCGCGGTGCGCAACGCCGGGGAGGGCTCCACTGCCAGCACCTCGACGTCGGGATTGAGCCGGGCGACGAGTTCGGTCCCGCGCCCGGTTCCCGCCCCCATGTCGACGGCGGGGCCGTGGTGCGGGTCGAGGCCCCGGAGCTCCGCCGCGAGCGTCGGGCCGAGAGCCCGCCACATGCCGGCCACCAGGAGGTCGAAGTGCTCGGCGTGCGTGTCGTAGGCGGTGTGGTCCACGTTTCCTCCCGGAACCCAGTTGAACATGACAACAGTTTTCGTTTAGGGTTTCCACCGTACCGGCACCGGACACACCTGCGCGAGGAGAACCGATGCGGGTCACCGCGAACACCGACGTCTGCGTGGGAGCAGGGCAGTGCGTACACGCCGCACCCACAGTCTTCGACCAGTCCGATGACGACGGACTGGTGGTCCTGCTCCGCACCGACGTCACCCACGCCGACGCCGAGGCCGTCCGCACCGCCGTCGAACGGTGCCCGTCCGGCGCCGTCGAGCTGCTCGAACGCTGACCACAGCCGTCGGGCACAACCGAGGAGAAACACGTGACACACCACATCGGACGACGGTCGATGCTGCGCGGCGGTCTCGTCGCCGCCGCCGCGCTCGCCACCGGACCGGCCCTGCTGGCCGGCTGCGGCAGCGACGCCGACCCGACCCCGTCCACCCCCTCCGGGCCACCCAGGCGCGGAGGGACCCTGCGCGCCGCCCTCGTCGGCGTCGGCGCCGCCGAGACCCTCAGCTACTTCCACGGCGGCACCAACCTGGACTTCGTCCGGGCCAGGGCCATGCACGCCGCGTTGGGCAACCTCGACCCCACCGCTCCCGACGGGGTCCGCTACGAGGTGCTCGAAGGCATCGACGTCAGCGCCGACCTGCGCAGCTACACCCTGCGCATCCGGCCCGGACTGACCTTCAGCGACGGATCCCCGCTGACCGCCCGCGACGTCCTCTACTCCCTGATCACCCCGAACGACGACCCCAGGGCACTCGGCGTCTACAAGACCCCCGGACGCAACTTCGACCTCGCCAAGGCCGAGGTCAAAGACGTACGGACCCTCGTACTGCCCACCCTCGCCCCGATCGCGGACGGACGCCTCCTGCTCTGCCAGGGCAACTACCTCGTCCTCAGGGAGGGCAGCCGGTTCGAACAGAACGCGCCCACCTCCGGCCCGTTCCGGCTCACCACCTTCGAACCCGGGCAGGGCACGGCCCTGGTCCGCAACGACGAGTTCGCCCTACCCGGCCTGGACGGGGCGTACCTCGACGGCCTCGAACTGCGCAACATCCCCGACAGCGACGCCCGGGCCAGCGCCCTCACCAACGGCCAGGTCGACTTCGCCGGAGACCTCGCCCCGATCACCGCCCGCACCCTCGACGGCGACGACCGGGTCGTCGTCACCCGCAGCGAGTCCCCCTACGTCTCCGGGCTGTTCTTCCGCCTCGACATGACCCGGAAGCCCTTCGACGACCCCCGGGTCCGGACCGCCTTCAAACTCGCCGCCGACCGTCAGGCGATGCTCGACACGGTGCTGCACGGCCGGGGCGTCATCGGCAACGACCTCCTCTCCCCCGGGTTCCCCGGATACGCCGACGGCATCGAACAACGACCCTTCGACCCCGACGGGGCCCGAGCACTGCTGGCCGAGGCCGGCGCCCGGAACCTGGAGGTCACCCTCACCACCGGCCCGGAGACCCCCGGCATGGTCGAGGTCGCCACCCTCTACGTGGAGAACCTCAAGCAGATCGGGGTCCGGGCGACCCTGCGGGAACTGCCCGCCGGGCAGCTGTTCGCCGACTTCCCCGCCTACGTCAAGCTCCCCTTCGCGGCGAGCTTCTCCGTGCCGGTGCCCCCCATGCCCCTCTACCAGGTGTCCTACGGCGGGCAGAACCCCTCCGCGCTGGGCTGGAACCGACCGGACGTCGACGCCCTGGTGACGAAGGCCCGCAGCACCGCCGACCCCGCCGAGGCGAACCGGGCGGCGGTCGCCGCCCAGCAGGCGATGTGGACCGACGGCAACACCATCGCCCCGGTCTTCAAGCCCTTCGTCACCGCCACGGTGCCCACCCTGCGGGGTGTCCGCGAGGACCTGTTCGAGCAGTTCCCCGGATTCAGTCGGGCCTCCCTGCGGTGACCTGGGGTCGGTTCCTGCTCCTGCGTCTCGCCGCCGCCGTCGCCGCGCTCGCCGTGGTCTCGGTCCTCGTCTTCGCCGCCACCGCCGTCCTGCCCGGCGACGCGGTCGGGGTCCTCAGCGGCGCCGACACCACCGCGGCCCAACGCGCCACCCTCCGGGCCGACCTGGGGCTGGACCGACCCGCCCACGAGCGGTACCTGGACTGGGCCGGGTCACTGCTGCGCGGTGACCTCGGCACCGCCCTGGTCGGCGGGCGGCCCGTCAGCGACCTGCTCGCGGACCGCCTGCCGAACAGCGTCCTGATCGCCGTGCTCTCCCTGCTCCTCGTGGCACCGCTGTCGGTGGTGTGCGGACTTGTCGCCGGGATGCACCCCCGGGCCGCAGCCGACCGGGCGATCTCCACGGCGACCCTCTGCGGCGTCGCGCTACCGGAGTTCGTGGTCGCGAGCCTGCTCGTCACCGTCCTGGCCACCTGGCTCGGCGTACTGCCGAGGGTCTCCCTGGTCCCCCTCGGCGGCACCCCCCTCGACACGCCGGAGATCCTCGTCCTGCCCGTCCTGAGCACCGTCGCCGTCGGGCTCGCCGCAGCCACCCGCCTCATCCGCACCGCCGCCGCCCAGGTCGCCACCGCCCCCTTCGTGGAGGCCGCGCGGCTACGCGGCGTCACCGGCCCCCGGCTGGCCCTACGACACGTGCTGCCCAACGCGATCGGACCCGCCGTCCAGTCCCTCGCCCTGGTGACCGCCGCACTCGTCGGCGGAACCGTGGTCGTCGAGACCATCTTCAGCTACCCCGGGATCGGGTACGAACTCCAACAGGCCGTCGCCAACCGCGACGTCCCGGTCGTGCAGGGGCTGACTGTCGTCCTGGCCGGCATCGCACTGGTGGTCCTGCTCCTCGCCGACGTCGTCGCCCGACTCGTCGACCCACGACAGGGACGACACCCGTGACCCGCCTCGCCGCCCGGGCCGGGGTGCTCCTCGTCCTCGCCGTGGCCGTCCTCGGACCGCTCCTCGTCACCGGTTCCCCCACCGAACAGGTCGGTGTCCCCTACGCGCCCCCCGGACCCGGCCATCCCCTCGGCACCGACGCCCTCGGACGGGACCTGCTCGCCCGGGTCCTCACCGGCGGACGGGTCGTGGTCACCCTCGCCGCCGGAGCCACACTGCTCGCCACCGCACTCGGCGTCCTGGTCGGGGTCAGCGCGGGGCTGGCCCCACGCCACACCGCCGACCTGCTCGTCCGGGTCACCGACCTGGTCGCGATCGTGCCGGCGGTCCTGGTCATGCTGGTCCTCGCCGCCGGATTCCCCGGCAGCGACCTCGCCGTCCTCGCCGCAGTCACCCTGACCACCACACCCTTCTCCACCCGGGTCGTCAGCGCGGCGACCCGCGCCGTCGCCGGATCCGGGTTCGTCGAGGTCGCCCGGGGGCGCGGCGACACCCCGGCCCAGGTCCTGCGCCACGACATCCTGCCCAACATCGCCGGTACGGTCCTCACCGACGCCGGCATCCGCTTCGTCGCCGCCGTCCACCTCACCGCGACGGCGGGCTTCCTCGGCCTCGGTCGAGGCGCACCCGCACCCAACTGGGGACGGATGGTCCAGGAGAACCTTCCCGGGTTGAGCCTCACCCCGCTGCCGGTGCTCGTCCCCGCGCTGCTCATCGCGGTCCTCGCCGTGTCGGTGAACCTGGTCGCCGACGACCTCGCCGCCCGCACCGCCGGAGCCACCTGATGATCGCCGAGATCTCCGGGCTGGTCGTCGGGCCCGTCGACGGCGGCGAACCCGTCGTCGACGACGTCGACCTCACCATCGCCCCCGGCGAGATCGTCGGCCTCCTCGGCGTCTCCGGTTCGGGGAAGACCACCCTGGCGCTCAGCCTGCTCGGCCACCTCCGACCCGGCCTGCGGCTCCGGGCGGGCCAGGTCCGGGTCACCGGGGTCGATCCCTTCGGTCCGCAGGGCCGGGCGCTCCGCGGCCGTGTCGTCTCACTCCTCGGACAGGACCCCGCCGCCGCGTTGAACCCCGCCCGCCGCATCGGCACCCAACTGGCGGAGGTCGCCGGGCCGGACCGGGTCACGGAACTACTGGCCACGATGGACCTCCCCACCGACAGCGCCTTCGCCCGACGCCGACCCCACCAGATCTCCGGCGGGCAGGCCCAACGGGTGGCGCTGGCCGTCGCCCTCGCCGGAACCCCCCGCCTGCTGATCCTCGACGAACCCACCAGTGGTCTCGACGAACCCCTCGCCCGCGACCTGCGGCGGAGGCTCACCGCCTACCTCCGGGACCGGGGCTGCGCCGCCCTGGTCATCACCCACCACCCCACCCTTGCCGAGACCATCGCCGACCGGGTCGTCCACCTCGACGCCGGACGTCTGGTGCCCCCGCCCGCCCCACCCGACCCGCCGCCCATCGCGGTCACCCCCACCGGGGCGCTGTTGCAGGTCCACGGGCTGCGGGCCGGGTACGGTCGGCTGACCGTCGTCGACGGGGTCTCCTTCGACGTCCCCGCCGGAGGATGCACCGCGATCACCGGCCCCTCCGGCGCCGGCAAGAGCACCGTCGCCCGCTGCGTCGCCGGGCTCTCCGCCCGTACCGGAGGGCAGGTCAGGCTGGCCGGCGTCGACCTGGCACCGGCCGCGCGGCACCGCACCACCGCCCAACGTCGAGCCGTGCAGTTCGTCGGACAGGACTCCGTCGGGGCGCTCAACCCCCGTGAAACCGCCCTGAAGGCGTTGCTCCGCCCACTGACCACCCTCGGGGTGCCGGACCCGAAGGACCGGGCCCACGCACTGCTGGACCGGGTCCGGCTCCCCGCGGCGGCGGCACACCGGCTACCCGTGGCCCTCTCCGGCGGGGAACGTCAACGCCTCAACCTCGCCCGCGCCCTCGCCGCCGACCCCCGGGTGCTGGTCTGCGACGAGGTCACCTCGGCACTCGACCGGCGCACCGGCCACGCGGTCCTGGACCTGCTCGCCGAAGTGTGCGCGGAACGGCACCTCGGCGTACTCATGATCAGCCACGACCCGGAGGTCGTCGCCCGTTGCGCCCACCACGTGGTGGAAGTACCGACCCCGTACACCCCTGAGGAGCACCGCACGTGACCACGCCCCGACAGCTCACCCACCGACGGGTTCCGTTCGACGCCGACCCGGTGGCCACCGCCGCCACCCTCGCGGCGGGTTCGGACCAGCCGTACGTCGTCTACGAGCAACCCGAGGCGCTGTGCTGGGCCGAAGGCGAACTGGCAAGCGTCGTCGTGGCGGACGCGACGACGACACTGACCCTCCCGGACCGTCAGGTGGACTTCGCCGCCGGCCCCTCGATCTTCGACGGGGTACGGCGAGCCCTGGCGGCACTGCCCTTCACGGGCTGGCGGGTCTACGGCTGGGCCACCTTCGAGCTGATCTGCGACCCACCTACCCCGCACCGGAGCGTCCACCTCGTCGTCCCGGAGCGGGAGATCCGGTTCGGCGCGGGCAGCGCCCTGCTGGTCGCCCCCAGCGAGGCCGACCTCGACGTGCTGCACGCGCGTCTCACCGACGCGGTCGACCGGGCGCCTGTGGTGTCGGCGCAGACGCGGATCGCCGTGAACCTCACCGGCGAGGAGACGGTCCCCTACCGCAGGGCGGTGGCGGACGCCATCGCAACGATCCGGGACGGCGACCTGGACAAGGTGATCCTCTCCCGGACCGTCGCCGTGCCCGACGAGGTCGACCTCGCGGCGACCTACCTGACCGGCCGTCGCGGGAACTCCCCGGCCCGTTCCTTCCTGCTGCGTCTCGGCGGCTGGGAGGCGGCCGGTTTCAGCCCGGAGATCGTCGCCCGGGTCACCCCCGACGGCACCGTCGTCACACAGCCCCTCGCCGGCACCCGCGCCCTCGACGGCAGCGCCCCGCTCGACGCCGCCCGCCGCAGCGAGCTCTACCGGGACGCCAAGGAGGTGTTCGAACACGCCCTCTCGGTCCACCTCGCCGCCGCCGAGATGTCCACCGTCTGCGCCGCCGGCACCGTCGGCGTCCACGACTTCATGACCGTGAAGGAACGCGGCAGCGTCCAACACCTCGCCTCCGAGGTCGACGGACGCCTCGCCGACGACACCACCGCCTGGGACGCGTTGTCGGTGCTGTTCCCCGCCATCACCGCCTCCGGGATCCCCAAGCGGGCGGCCTGCGACCTGATCCGCCGGGTGGAGCCACAGCGCGGTCTGTACAGCGGTACGGTCCTGACCGCCGACGCCGACGGCACCCTGGACGCCGCGCTGGTCCTGCGCAGCGTCTTCCGGCACGACGGGAGGACCTGGCTGCGGGCCGGGGCCGGAGTGGTCGCCCAGTCCGACCCCGCCCGGGAACTTGAGGAGACCCGCGAGAAGCTGCTCAGCGTCTCCCGGTTCCTCGTCCCCGCCGAGCAGCCGGACCGGGTGACCGCCGCGACGGTCGGGTAGCCCGGTTCACCTGTCGGCGGCGGCGAGGACCGCGTCCCGCGAGGCGGTCACCTCCACCCTGAGCTCGTCCAGGTCGACCCCCACCAGTTCACCGGCGAACTTCCGGAACCGCCCCGCCACCAACACGATCTCCACGTTGCGGGCGTCGGCACCGAGGACCAGGGTGCCGACCGCGTCGTTGAGCGGCATGTTGTTAACGGCGGCGGCGTCCACCACCACCAGGTCGGCCTGCCTGCCCGGGGCCAGCGAACCGGTCACCTGCCCCAGGCCGACGGTCCGGGCCCCCTGCCGGGTGGCGAAGTCCAGTACGTCCCGGGTGGTGATCCGCTCCGGCACGGTGTCCGTGCCGTAGGCCGCGTTGACCGCCCGCATCCGCTGGACCGTGTGCAGGGCCCGCATCTGGGTGAACATGTCACTGGCCAGGGCCACCTCCACGTCGATGCTGAGGCCGGGGCGGACGCCGACGGCGAGCGCCTCGTCGATCGCCGGCACCGCGGTCTCCAGTCCGATCTGGGCGTCCGAGGTGGGCGCGAGCGACACCGTCGTACCGGTGTCGGCGATCGCCCGCCACGCTCCGGCGGTGAGCCCGGTGGCGTGGATGAGCGTCACCTCCGGGCCGAGCAGTCCGGCGTCGGCCCAGCGGAGGATCGCCGCCGACGAGGCCGCGCCGAAGACAGCGTCGATGCTGACACCGATGCCCAGGTCCCGGGCGACGGCGGCCAGTTCGGGGCCGTACGCGAGCTGGGGTCCGGCGATCTCGTGGGTGGCCAACGCTGCCAACCGGAGCGTGACCAGCCCGTCCCCGCCACCGTGGTACGCGGTGTGCAGCCGCCCCAGGTCGGCGGGCCACTGCCGGTCCCAGTCGCCGAAGTGCGGCCCCATGGAGGCGTGCACACCCCGGAGACCGGTGTCCGACAGGGCCTGGACGGCCGCGTCGGAATGGGCGGCGCTGCGGGAGTTGTGCGAGAAGTCCAGCATCGTGGTGATGCCCGCGTCGAGGGCGGTCAACGCCGCCAGGCGGGTGCCGACGTACATGTCGTGCGGGGTGTACGCCGGGGCGAGCCGACCGAGGGTGGACACGACGTACGCGCCCAGGTCCGTCACGTCGGGGATGCTGCGCCGCAGCTGGGCCTGCCAGGCGTGCCGGTGGGTGTCGACGAAGCCGGGGGCGACGATCCGGTCGGTGGTGTCGACGATCCGGGCGTCGGCGGCACCCGGGTGGGAACCGAGGTCCGCGCCGACGGCGAGGATCCGGTCGCCCTCGACCAGGACGTCGCCGGGGGCCAGGTCGCCGACGGCGGGGTCCATCGTGACGACGGTGCCGCCGGTGAAGAGGATCATGTGAGGGTCTCCTGTGGTGGTCATCGGCGGTGGAAGACGTAACCGGCGTGGTGCAGCACCCCGTCGGTGAACTGGCCGTACGCCCAGAACCCCAGGTCGTCGAGGTAGACGATCCGGTCGCCCTCGATCCAGAACGACCCCTGGTACGCGTGCGGTCGGCCGCCGCGCGTCTCGTCGTACCGGCCGTCGGCGGTCAACTCCTGGTGCACGAACCCGGTCTGGTCGATCCACATCCCGAGGTGTCGGCTCTCGACCTGACGCGGCTGTCCCGGGTCCCGGGTCACCGGAGGTTCGGTGACCAGCCGCCGTCCGTCGACGGCATGGACGCGGCCGTCCACGACCACTGCGGCTGCCTGCTCGTACCGCCAGATCAGCCGGTCCAGCGACGAGGTCTCCCCCGGGTCGACCGCGAGCACCGCGAAGGTGGCCGGGTTTCCGGGCGTGAGGGTGCCGACCCGGTCGGCGGCCCGGCTCCGCAGGCCGGCGCGGGCGACGTGGTCGGTGACGCCGGGCACGATGGTCAGGCCGGTGCAGTCCACGACGACGGCGTTGTCGTCGCCGGCCGCGGTGTGCAGGCCGGGGCCCACTCCGACGACGACGTCACCGCCGAGCAGGAGGTCCGCGCCGGTGAGGTCACCGATCAGCGGGTCGAGGGTGTGGATGGTGGCGTTGACGAACATCAGCGGACGCCGACTGTCGGCGTCGATCTCCGCCAGGACGTCCTGGTTCAGGATGGATCGGGTCATGCCCCCACCGTCGGCGTCGTCGCCGGAACCGACCAGGGTGGGTTCGTCAGGGGTGTGCCGCACCCTGGCTGACGGCGTCGGACCCCGCCTAGCGTGGTGGGCATGACCGCCAACGAACTGGGAAGATTCCTCGCCGCCCGGCGGGACAGGATCCAGCCGGAGGACGTCGGCCTGGTCTCGCACCGGGTCCGCCGGGTGGCGGGCCTGCGCCGGGAGGAGGTGGCGGTGCTCGCCGGGGTGAGCGCCGACTACTACACCCGGCTCGAACAGGGCCGGGAACGGCATCCGTCGGCGTCGGTGCTGGGTGGGATCGCCCGCGCCCTCGGGCTCGACGCCGACGCCCGCGAGCACCTGTTCCGACTCGCCGGGGTCCCGCTCGACGGCCCACCCACACCCGCAGTGGAGCACGTCGACCCGGGGCTGCGGCAACTACTCGACGCCTGGCCCGACCTGCCCGCGTTCGTGTTCAACAGGCGGCTCGACCTGCTGGCCCACAACGCCATCGCCGCCGCCCTGTTCGCCGACTTCGCCGCCCGGGACAATCTCGCCCGGATGACCTTCCTCGACCCGGCCGGGCGGACCTTCTTCCCCGACTGGGAGCGCACCGCCGAGACGTGCGTGGCGAACCTGCGGCTCGCCCACGGTCACGACCCGACCGACCGGCGGACCGGGGGCCTCGTCGCCGAACTGGAGTCGGCGAGTGAGACGTTCCGTCGGCTGTGGCGGTGCCACGAGGTCCGGGGCAAGACCCACGAGGCCAAGACGTTCCGGCACCGCGCCGTGGGTGAGCTGACCCTCGCGTACAGCACCTTCGACGTGCGCGGGAACGCCGGGCAGCAGTTGGTCGTGTACCGGGCGGAGCCGCACAGCCGCGACGCCCACGCGTTGCGGCTGCTCGGGATGCTGGCCGCCACCGACCGGCGCGACGCCGGGAACGGGTCGGGGCACTCGTCGACATCCAGCAGGCCGTAGCCGCCGGTCGGGCCGGGTTGGGTCTGCTCTACCTGGCGGCCACCCTGCTGGCGGCGTTGACGGCGGTCTGGGCTGGAGTCGGCGTGACCGGGCGGCTGATCCGCCGACGACCGGCACGGCGTCCCGACGGGCAGGAGACCCGGTGACGATGCTGCTGGTGTTGCTGGGTTCCGCCGTCGGCGCGCCGCTGCGCTATCTCACCGACCGGATGATCCAGGCCCGTCTCGGGTCGGTCTTCCCCTGGGGCACGCTGACAGTCAACGTCACCGGGTCTCTGCTGCTCGGCTTCCTCATCGGGTTACCGGCCGACCCTGCGGTGGCGGCGCTGGTCGGAACGGGTTTCTGCGGCACGCTGACCACCTACTCCACCTTCGGCTACGAGACCCTGCGCCTGGCGCAGAACGGTGCCTGGTTCCAGGCTGCCGTCCACATCGTCGTCTCGATCGGGGCCGGCCTGGGAGCCGTGTACGTCGGCGTGTCCCTGGCCGCCGCCGTCGTCTGACCTGCCGCCGCCGTCGCCTGACCGTCCCGATACTTCCACGCTGATCCACGTAGATGGATATCGATGTAGAGTCTGATCACACGAAGTGACAGGTCGCTGGCGACCTGCCGGGGCAACGCCGCCTCCACTCTGCAGAACCAACGATGTCTGGGGAGAAGGACATGAACGAGAAGCAGGAGGGTCGGCTGCGGACCCGGTGGCGGCGGGCAGCCCGAACCGCCACCGCGACGGTGGCCTCCATCGGGGCGGTCGTCCTCGCCCTCGGCCTGACGGCAGGGGCGGCCGTGGCGGGAACCAGCCCGGCCGACCCGGGCACCTCGAACGTCTCGGTCGCCGCCACACCGGTGTCCCGGGTCGCCGTCGGTGACCTGCACACCTGCGTGATCCGTACCGACGGGACACTCTGGTGTTGGGGCAACAACTTCAACGGACAACTCGGCGACGGAACCACCACGGCCCGGTCCGGCCCGGTCCGGATCGGCACCGCCACCACCTGGGCGCGGATCGACGCCGGCAAGAGCAACACCTGTGGGGTACGCACCGACGGCACCCTGTGGTGCTGGGGCGGCAACAACAACGGGCAACTCGGCGACGGGACGACCACGGGCCGGACCAGCCCCGTGCAGGTCGGCACCGCCACCACCTGGGCCAGCGTCAGCACCAGCACCAACCACACCTGCGCGATCCGGACCAACGGCACCCTGTGGTGCTGGGGCCTGAACGGTCACGCGCAGCTCGGCACCGGTCCGACCCCCCTGCTGTCCACCACCCCGCTACAGGTCGGCACCGCCACCACCTGGGCGAACGTCGCGACCGGGTACGCGCACAGCTGCGCCACCCGCACCGACGGAACCCTGTGGTGCTGGGGTAGCAGCTCCGACGGGCAGCTCGGTCTCGGCATCCTCGACTTCCGGGCCACACCGACGCAGGTGGGCACCGCGACCACGTGGAGCGGGGTGACCGCCGGATACGTGCACACCTGCGCGGTCCGCACCAACGGGACCCTGTGGTGCTGGGGCGAGAACGGATACGGCCAGGTGGGTGGGAGCGGCGGCTTCCAGACCACCCCACTCCAGGTCGGCACCGCCACCACCTGGGCGAAGGTCGACACCAGCATCGACACGTCGTGCGCGACGCGTACCAACGGCAGCCTGTGGTGCTGGGGCCGCAACACCTACGGGCAGGTCGGCGACGGCACCACCACCCACCGACCGACTCCGACCCAGATCGGCACCGCCACGACCTGGACCGACGGCGTGGCCGTCTCCTACCACGCGTGCGCTCCCCGCACCGACGGCAGCCTGTGGTGCTGGGGCGACAACTTCCTCGGGCAGCTCGGCGACGGCACCACCACCGGCCGGTCGACCCCGGCGCAGGTGACCCTCCCGGCCTGACCGGTACCGTCGGCCCGTGCCGCCGCCGTCACGGCGGCGGCACGGATACCCCGTTCGAGCTGCGGAACCCGGGGTCGTGACCGGCGCAGACCGGCCCGGGTCAGCCCGGGGTGAGCAGACAGAACTCGTTGCCCTCCGGGTCGGCGAGCACCGTCCACGGGACCACTGCCGCACCGAGGTCGACGACGGTGGCACCGAGGGTGACAAGTCGCGCCGTCTCCGTCTCCGGGTCGTCACCGGGGTACGGGCGGACGTCGAGGTGGACCCGGTTCCACCCGGTCTTGGCCTCGGGCGACCGGACGAACCGCAGGTACGGGCCGACGCCCTTGGCGGAACGCAGCACCGCGTCGTGGTCGGTCACCTCGTGCACCGTCCAGTCCGTCGCCGCGCCCCAGAACCGGGCCATCGCGCGGGGGTCCACGCAGTCGACCACCACCGCGGCGATCGGCCCGGTGTCCTGGTAGAGGGGTCGGGGATCCAGCACGCAGAACTCGTTGCCCTCCGGGTCGGCCATGACAGTCCACCCGACGTCGCCCTGTCCGACGTCGGCGGGCGTCGCGCCGAGATCCCGCAGACGCGTCTCCAGCTCCGTCCGATGGGCGGCCGAGGTGGTGGCGAGGTCGACGTGCACCCGGTTCTTCCCGGCCTTCGGTTCGGTGGAGACGACGACGTCGATGCAGACTGCCGCCGGATCGGGGTAGGCGAAGCCCTCAGGTTCCAGGTTCGTGACCCCGGGCGCCTCGCTGGAGATCCCCCATCCGAGCGCCGCCGCCCAGAAACCCCCCAACGCGGAGTCGTCCCGAGCCTTCATGTTGATCTGTACGAGCCGGGTAGCCATGTCGGCCATGCTAGCGGCGGTCCGGGATCCCGATCGGTCGGCCGGCTCCCGTACGGCCGGCGCAATTCACAGGCGTCGGTCGCGTAGGCGACAGGACAAACAGGAGTTCTGGTCTCAGCTGATACTCATACCGGGTGGCGAAGAACTCTCACTGGTTCCGACGGTACCGGAATGCACGTATAAGCCGCTTGGTCACCTCTCCCGAAACGACCCCGACCCCCGACACAGACACCCATCCACGTAACTGGCCATTGGTGCTGTTCATCGTGGTGGCCGCCCTTCTCCTCATGGCCGTGCGCTATTGCCTCGTGGTCAGCGGGTTGCTCTTCGGATCGACCCGGATCGTGCTGGTGGACGTCGCACTCTGTGCAGTGGTTCTGCTGGTCGCCACGGTCGCCTACCGAGCCCGCATCCCCGGTCGCAGCCCGGCGTCCCCCGAGGGATCGACTCCGGCCGGCCTACTCGGGATCGTGGCCGCGCTGCTGGGGCTGCCCGCCCTCGTCGGATCGCTGCTGAACTTCGTGGCGCCGCCGACCCCTGCGGAACTCCCACTGCCGGCCTGCCCGGCCGTGCAGACGTACGACACCGCCTTTCGCGGAGTCACCAACGGCCCGACCGGCAACTTCGCGCGATCCGGACCTGGTCTGGCTTTTCCCCAGACCGATCGGTTCACCCGGGACTGTGTCGTCGGCTTCACCGGTTACTGCATCGGGGATCCCGTGCAGGATCCGATCGTGCCCGGGTGGGTGAACACCCGTTGGCTGCTCGCCGCCCGACACGAGAACGAACCCTCCCGCACGTTGGCCAGATGGTTGTCCGGTGAACCGGCGGCCCCGAGGTTCCTCTCCAATGCCTACCTCGTCCCGCAGAGCCCCGACGAGAAGCTGCGCCACCTCGGTGACCGCTGCCCGGACGGACTCCCGCTGCCAGGCCGGGCGAGCCTGACCGCCGAGATCTCGTCGGCCACGAAGGTGGACTTCGAGGTCGAGGCAGCCCACGCGTTCAACATCGGCATCGCCGTCATGGTCCTCGACCCGGATGCCCTCCGGTCCGGCACCGCGACCCGCCAGGTACTCGGCAGCGCCACCAAGCCCGGTGGGACCGCCGGAAAGACCTGGGACACGGGTGATCTGACTGTCGATCTCAGGCCCGACCGCCCTCGCACCACGGTGGTGGCGCTCGCCGTACCCTGCCTCGATCCCCTGGCTCCCGCTCCACCCGACACGGCGGCGACGCTGGCGTTCGAGGTCAGCGCGACGTCGGCCGTGAAACAGGTTCCGGCCGTGCCGGCTCTGCACCCCGACCAGTCGGCGCGGCTGCGCGCCATGGCCTGCGACACCCAGAGCGACGAGGCCGCCATACAGCAGGGTGAGGGACAGTCCGGCGGTCCTCCGGAGTGAGAGCACTCCGGAGGACCGCCGGGTCGGACGAAGCGGACGAGCTCCGGTCCCTCCCCGCCGCTCAGCGTCGACGCAGCGCCGGGTCGAGCAGGGCCGGCGGGGTGTCGTGCTTCTCGCCGGGGGCGAGGTCGACGCCCGGTGCGACGATCGCGTCGATCGCGTCGAGTACGTCGGTGGAGAGCACGGTGTCGGCGGCGGCGAGATGGCTGCGCAGATGGTCGATCGTGCGAGGGCCGACGATGGCGCTGGTGACGCCCGGGTGGGCGGTGACGAAAGCGAGCGCGAGTTGGATCAGGGTCAGCCCGGCCTCGTCAGCGACCTTGGCCAACTGCTCGACGGCGTCGAGGCGCGCCCGGTTGGCGGGGATGCCGAGGTCGAAGCGTTCCGGCAGGACGTCGGCGCGGTGGGTGGTGATCTCCCGCCCCGCTCGGACCGCGCCCGACAACCATCCCGAGGCGAGCGGGCTCCAGGCGAGCACGCCGAGCCCGTACTGCTCGGTGACGGGCAGGACGTGCGTCTCGATGCCGCGTTGCAGGATCGAGTAGCTGGGCTGCTCGGTGACGTACCGGCTGAGGCGGTGTTCCCTGGCGGCCCATTCGGCCTGCACGATCCGGTACGCGGGGAACGTCGAGGAGCCGAAGTAGCGGATCTTGCCGGCGCGCTGGAGGTCGGTCAGCGCGGACAGCGTCTCCTCGTCGCCTGTGGTCGGGTCCCACCTGTGGATCTGGTACAGGTCGACGTGGTCGACGCCGAGCCGGCGGAGGCTGTCGTCCAGGGCGGTGTACAGCCAGCGGCGTGAGCTGCCCCGGTGGTTGCGCTCGTCGCCCATCGGCAGGGTCGCCTTGGTGGTCAGGACGATGTCGTCGCGGCGGCCGGCGATGGCCCGGCCGACGATCGTCTCGGATTCGCCCTGGCTGTACCGGTCGGCGGTGTCGATGAGGTTGATCCCTCCTTCGAGGGCGGCGTCGATGATCGCGGTGGCGTCGTCCTGGCCGGACCGGCCGATGCCGCCGAAGTTCATAGCGCCGAGCACGAGGGTGCTGACCTCCACTCCGGTGCGACCGAGGGTGCGGTACTGCATGGTGATCCTCCGCTTCCACTTCGGAGCGCCTGTTCCGGTTGTTGGGCGGTTGTCGATCCCCACAGCGTCGACCGACAACCGCCCCCTCGACAGTCGAGAGAACACCAGAGCCAGGAGGTGGGTTACTTCCCCCCTTGCTCATTTGCTCAGCACGCGAGCCTCACCGAAAGACTGGGAACCGGTCTGGCAGGCCGGGAACCTGACTCGTCACAGGAGCAGGTAGCCGAGCAGACCTTCGCGCCGCTGGCCCTCGCAGTTCGGATCGACGGAGTCGAAGTGTTCCCCGTTGCTGCGGACGAGGCACCGGTAGAACGCCCGGTTCGGGGCGGCCGGCGGGGCGCTGTAGGCGTACCCGATCTCCCCGATGTTGGACTTCCCCTCGCAGTTGAACTGGGGGGAGGTGAACCGGTCGTTGCCCGTCACGCACTGGAACAGTGGATGGGTGCCGGTCGCCCAGGTGGTGTGGATCTGCCCGAGGACGAACTCGGGTGCGTAACCCGCGCCCGGGTGGAACACGGCGGACATGTGGTCCTTCTTCGACCCCCAGTACCGAGTGAGCGGCGCGGTCTCGGCGAGCAGTAGACGGGGCGACGAGTCGCTGCCCGAACCGATACCTGCGGCCGTGTCCGGACGCGACACATCCCGTACGTCTTCCATGGCCGCCGCCGGTGCCGCGACACCCATCGCCATGATGGTCGCCGCGACCACCGACACGACCCGACCAGTCACACGTTGCACCCAACGAGAATTCATGGCTTCAAATTCTTGAGATTGAAATGAAGCTTGTCAATGCCTGCCGAGCTCCCAGGGCAGCACCCGACCCTCGTTCTGGAAGGCCGGGCGACCGCGCACCAGCGCTACCGCATCACCCGGGACCCGGCGGCGCCTGCCTGGTGAACCACACGGTCAGGCCCGCCACCATCGCCACCACGCTCGCCACGGCCCCCAGGATCAGGACCCTGTTCCTGCGCCCGCCCTCCGGCGGTGCCCCGCCCCCCGGACGCAGACGGGACCTCACCCGCTGCACCCACCACGGACCGCCTCCCGCCACCACGCACCGCTCGACGGCGCGATCCGGGGAGTGTACGACCATGCAGGCCTCACCGGTCGGATCAGCGGAGCAGACCCGAGCCTCTGCGCGGCCGCTGCGAGTTGCAGTACCTACTCGCGACCTGGTTCGGGTCTGCCCCTCTGTCACCGACTCGTCCGCCCCCGACACGATCCGACTGCGGTCATCACGCACGTGACGGTGTGCCATCGGCCCCATCCCACCGGGCATGGTCGACGGCGGTTCAGCCGGCTAGCCATCCGATGTCAGAGATCTTTCCGCCACCCCCGCTGGAGGAGGAGGTACGGACGCACGTCATGAAGTACTTGGCACGGGGCACCGTGAAGTTCCGGACCGTGTAGGTGCCAGGCACCGAGTTGGAGAGCTTCGCGCGCTCGTTTCCGCCCGCGTCGTAGGCGCGACAGACCACCGTTCCGCCACTGGCCGATGAGACGTTCAGCCCGATCTTCGTGGTGGTGTTGGGGGCATATCCCGTGGAGCAACTCACCGAGGGCGCCTTGGGGATACTGCAACTGAGCTCAGCCGCCGAGGCAGGCGTCCCAGGCAGCAGAATCATTCCGCCGGTGATTCCGACGGCGAGTAGAAGTCGAGCAGATGCACTCGTTCTCACGATACCTCTCTCTATTCTGGTCGATACACGATCGGTGACCCCTCGCGAGGGCCTACAGTGGTCACGATTCGAGCGGTGGCTAGCAAATCACCTCGTAGATTCGCCACACACCAATCGGGCCCCAGCGAACGAAGTGCACGTACGCGGAACCAGCAACCTCCTACCTGTCGGAGAAACAACTTCCGCGACCTGTTGCGTGCACCAATCCTCGGACGTCGCTGTCGGCCTGTCGTTAGCGCCCGGCGCACAGTCGTAACCACTCAGCGCACATCGAAGGATCGCTCGTTACGCTGGGAGCGCATCGATGAAGGGGCGGGGGCCATGATCAATGTGTTCGACGGTGCAACTATCGCCGCACGGGAACGTCTGGATGCCTGGCGGCACGTCACCGCCACTTCGCTGATACCGACGGCGCTCGACAGCCCCGTCCCCGAGGCGTTCACCGCCCACCTGCGGGTCATGCCGCTCGGCGACGCGCAGGTGGCCTCCTTGGCCTACACCTCGTTGTCATCGCGGCGGTCGCCGAAGGAGATCCGCAAGTCGGACCCGGAGCACTACCACGTCGCTCTCATCCGGGCCGGCAGCCAGGGAATCGAGCAGAACGACACGAGCACCATCCTCCAGAGCGGGGACCTCGTCATCTATGACAGCTCCAGGCCCTTCGAGGCGGTCGTCAGCGCAGCCTCACCGGCGGAGACCGTGATCCTGCAGTTTCCCAAGAGGACACTTCCGCTGCCCGTGGATCAGGTGGCCGGCCTCTGCGCCACGTCGCTGCTCCCCGAATCGGAGGGCATCGGCCGTCTCCTGGCCACCTTCCTCGCCTCGCTGACCGACGGCCGGACCCGGTGCACCGAAAGCGATGCGCTGCGCCTGGAGACCATCGTGGTGGACCTGACCACCGCCGTGCTCGCCCACCACCTGGAACGCAGGAACCCGCCGCTGCGCTCCGCCACGCACACCCTCTATCTCCGCATCATCGCCTTCATCGAGGACAACCTGCACCACCCGCAGCTGCGTCCCCCCACGATCGCCGCCGCGCACCGGATCTCCCTGCGTTACCTGCACCGCATCTTCCAGCTGCACCACGCCGACAGCGTCGCCACGCACATCCGTACCCGCCGCCTCGACCGGGCCCGTCGCGACCTGGCCGACCCTCGCCTCAGCCACCTCACCATCGCCACCATCGCACGCCGTTGGGGCTTCACCCGTCCCGCAGAGTTCAGCCGCGCCTTCCACCGTCACACCGGCGCCCCACCCCGCGACTACCGCAACACCACCTGACACGTGGACGCCCGGGAGGGGCGGGCTCGATCCGGAACATCACCCGAATCGCCGGATAGCGCCCCGCCCGCGTCGACGGGCGACACCGTCGTCGCTGGTCGAGGTCGGTCACGGCGAGGTCCGTGCCGCACCGGTTCCGGTACCGCCCCGGCGTCCGACCGACGGCCGTTGCGCCACGCTTTCCCGTCGTGACACGATCTCGCCCACGGGATCGTCATCGATCGATCGAGGAGGTAGACCATGGCACGGAAGCTGCGTTACGCGGCGGCCCGTCTGACCGGCCGCACGCGGGTCAGCGGGCGCTACCCGTACTGGTTCTACAACTACCAGTGATCCTTACCCGTCACCACGTCCGTCAGCGACCGTAGGCGACACGCGCACAGGATCCCGGCCCCGGGGTCCTGTGTTCCTCTTCTGGGAGAGCGGATGGCAGACGGCGAACGACCCGGCCGACCACCGGGCCCACCCGGGCACTGGCTGACCGGCAACACCACCGAGTACGACGCCGACCGGATCGGATTCCTGCGCCGCTGCCACAGCGAGTACGGCGACGTCTTCTCCTTCGACGAGCGGACCGTCTTCGTCACCGACCCGGACGTGGCCCACGAGGTGCTCGCCCGCACCAACGACAGCTTCGTCACCGAACTCGCCCCGTTCGGCGACCGACCCGACGTCGACCGGGCCGCCGAGGAGGCCGAGGCCTGGATGTCGGCCCGCCGGACCGTCTGGCCGGGGTTGAACCGGGCCGCCGCCGGCGCGGCGGACCTGCGTGCCGTCGAGTTCTTCGACATCGTCACGGACGCCACCGCGGGCCGCGAGGTCGACGTCCTGACCGTGATGCGCGACTTCACCGCCCACGCCGTCGCGGACTACTGCTTCGGCGCGGACGCCACCGGGATCCCCGCCCTGCTCGCCGAGAACCTCGACGCCACCGCCCCCTTCACCGCGACGTCGTTCCAGTTCCCCGCCTGGTTCCCCCTCCCCCGACACCGCCGGTTCTTCCGGGTCCACCGGCGTACCGTCGAGACGTTGACCGGGATCGTCCGCCGCCGTCGCGCCGCCTCCGGGCCACCGGCGCGTGACCTTCTCGCCCTGCTGCTGGCGGTCGATCCGCCGCTGTCGGACCACACCGTGACAGCGACGCTGCGCGGCATCCTGATGGGCGGCCACGGCATCCCCGCCGCCGCCCTGGTCTCCGTCGTCCGGGAACTCGCCCTGCGCCCCCGGCTCCTGGCCGACCTGCGCGCCGAGGCGGGCGGCCAAGCCGACGGCGGTGCTCCGGCCGACGGCCGTGCTCCGGCCGACGGCGGTTGCCCGGTCGACGGCGAGGCTCCGCCGAGGGCGCGGCTCCCGCTGGCCGAGGCCGTGGTCCGGGAGGTGCTCCGGCTCTACCCGCCGGTCTGGCTGATGACCCGGACCGCCCACGCCGACGCCACCGTCGACGGGTGGTCGCTGCGCCCCGGGGACGAGGCGCTGCTGAACCCGTACCTGATCCAGCGGGACCCCCGGTGGTGGTCGCGGCCCGACGAGTTCGACCCCGGCCGGTGGGCGCCCGGCTGCCCGGTGCCGGGTCGGGCGTACCTGCCGTTCGGTGCCGGTCCCCGGGTCTGCCTGGGCTCGATGCTGGCGCTGCGGCAGCTCACCCTCGCCACCTCCCGCCTGGCGCAACGGTTCACCCTCGACTCTCCGAACGCCACGACGGCGGCCCCGAGGTTCCTCGGCCGGCTCGCCCCGGCGGGCCTGCGCGCCCGCTTCGTCCCGCACGGCTAGGCCCCGGACCGCTGCCCGTGGCGATGTCGAGAAGCAACGAGCGGAAGCCGTTGACGCCGATCCGGCGCTACCGGAACACACGGCAGTGCTCCGTTGTTCACGGCGGAGATGAAGTCGTGCTCCTGATCCCGCCGTGAGGCGGACCGTTGTTGACTCCCGATGTACTGCCGGGTCACAGACAGTGGGGTGCCGCCGACGGACCCGGCGAAGTACGAACCCGACCACAGGCGTTGCGCCCGCCAGTAGTGGGCGGCCAGGTCGGGAAACTCTTGGCGCAGCCGCCGAGACGTCACTCCTTTGAGGGAGTCGACCAGCCGGGCGGCCACCACCACGGTGGGAGGAAAGTTGACCAGCAGGTGCATGTCTTCGACCTCATCCTCGTCATGACCGAGGGCGGCCCGGACCAGTCCACACTGGTGGCACTCGACCCGCCCGCCGAACCCCGAACCTCCTGACACCGCAGGTGAGGCGGGCATGACGACAGGGCGGCTCTTCGGGACCCAGCGGCAGGAGCGACTGCTCGCCGCGCTCCGGCTCACCGGCGCCGTGCGGGTACGTGACCTGGCCGGCGAGTTCGGGGTCAGTGAGCTGACCGTCCGGCGTGACATCGCCGCCCTGGCCCAACGGGGCCTGGTGACCAAGGTGCACGGCGGTGCGGTCCTGCCCGTGCGGGGCGGCCCGGACCGGCAGCCGCGACGCGCCCCGATGCGGTTCACCGTCGGCATGGTCGTACCGTCGCTGGACTTCTACTGGCCCTCGATCGTCGGCGGGGCGAGGGCAGCGGCCGCGGCCCTCGGCGTCGACATCAGGTTGCGCGGCTTCAGCTACGACCCCGAGGAGGACCGGCGTCAGATCAGCCTGCTGGTCGCCGGCCGACAGGTCCAGGGGCTGCTGTTGGCCCCCAGCCTGGAGGGCGACAGCGCGCAGGAGATGCTCGACTGGATCGGACGGCTCCAGGTGCCCACGGTCCTCGTCGAGCGCCAGCCACGGCGGTGGACGCCCGCCACCCGGCAGATCGAATGGGTGCGCAGCGACCACGCCCTCGGCCTGGAGATCGCCGTGCACCACCTCCGGCAGCAGGGGCACCGCCGGGTGGGTCTCGTCGTGGCCCCCGGCAGCCCGACCTCCGCCCACCTGCTCCGGGCCGGGCAGGCGGCGACCGCCGATCCGGCGGTGTCCGACGTCCTCGTGCTGCGGGACCGGGTGACGCTCGGCCCGACCGGCGACCGGGATGCCGTCGGCAGGCTCGTCCGGCGGTGCCGGCACGCCGGGATCACCGCGCTGGTCGTCCACAGTGACTCGCACGCGATGGCGATCGCACAGGTCTGCGCCGAACACGGCCTCACGGTCCCCGACGACCTGGCGATCGTCTCCTACGACGACGAGGTCGCCCACCTCGCTGATCCGGCGCTCACGGCGATCCGGCCACCGAAGAGCCACGTCGGCCGGCTCGCTGTGGAGTTGATGGTCTCGCGCCTGCTCGACGGGGAGCGCCGCCCGGCGTACCGGGTGCTCCTCGCCCCCGAGCTGGTCGTCCGGGACTCGTCGCGGCCGTGGTCGTCGATGCGCTGACGGTTCAGCCCGCGAAGAACGTGCCGAGGATGGGACCGAGCACAGCCGGATCGGCGACGTGGCCTGCGACCTCGACGGTGTCCCGTCGGGCGTCGGGCAGTGCGGCGGCGGCAGCGTCCGCCGCCGCGCCGAAGAAGTCGACGGGCAGCCCGGCCATCTGCGGGTCGACAGCGATGCCGGTGGTCAGGAGCACCGGCTGCCGCACTCTCGCAAGCCGGTGTGCGGGCGGTGGGCCGTCGCCGAGGCAGGCCGCGTCGTAGCGCAGCGTCGGTGCCAGCGCACGCAGCGCGGGCCACACCGGGGCGGCCTGCGCGCCCGCGACGTCCTGCTCGGACGACCCGGCGAGCAGCATGAACAGCCTGAGCGCCTGGTCGCGGTCGCCGGCGTCGAGCACCTCGTCCAGTTCGCGCCGGTACGTCTGCCAGGCGGCGACCATCGCCTCGTCCACCTGGTACGGCACCTCGTGGACGGCGATCCGGTCGACGGGAAGTCCTGCGGCGGCCGCCTCCAGCGCGAGTGCCCCTCCGGTCGACGCGCCGAACAGGTGTGCTCGCCCTCCGGCGGCGTCGACGACCGCTGCAAGGTCTTCGATCTCTCGTTCGACGGCGTAGGGCTGACCGTCGTCGCTGTCGCCCCGGCCGCGGCGCCGGTAGTTCACGACGCCGAAGCTGCTCGCCAGGTGCTCCCCCAGCGGTCGGTTCTCCGTGCCGTCGTCCAGGCCGCCCCCGACGAGCACCAGCACAGGCCCCGCGTCGCTGAGCCGGTCGTAGCCGATCGACGTGCCGTCGGCCGAGTAGACGTGTGGCATCCCGTACCCCCTCGGTTGGATGCTGCTCCTAAAGTAGGAGTAACTGGTGTCGAATGCAAGGTATCATCTGGTCATGCGGAGCTACCGGGACCTGTGCGGCATCGCCAGGGCGCTCGACGTGGTCGGCGAACGCTGGGCGTTGCTGGTCGTACGCGAGCTGCTGTTCGGCCCCAAGCGGTTCGCGGACCTGCACCGAGGGCTGCCCGGCATGAGCCAGAACGTGCTGACCCAGCGCCTACGCGACCTCGAGGACTCCGGTGTGCTGGTGCGGCGTCGCGCCCTGCCCCCGACGTCCGGGCTGGTCTACGAGCTCACCGACCACGGTCGGGCACTCGAACCGGTCCTGCTGGCGCTGGGTCGCTGGGGCAGCCCACTGTCACCCCGCCCGGACTCGGCCGGGGAACTCAGCCCGGACGCGCTGATCGTGGCGCTGCGCACCACCTTCGACCCCGCCGCGATGGGGTCCGGACGCGGCACCGTCGCCCTCCGGCTGCCCGGCGACGCCTTCCTGCTCACCGTCGGCGACGGCGGACTGGAGGCGGTCCGCGGCGACGCACCCGCCGACGCCGTCCTGACCTGCGCCACGCGCACCGTGCAGGACCTCGTGTTCGACCGGCTGGATCTTGACGACGCCTGCCGGAACGACGTCGCGAGCGCCGAGGGCGACCTGCGGCTGCTGCGCCGGCTCCTGGCCGCCTTCGACGACCACCGCGAACCCGTGGTCGAGGCCGCTCGACATCTCCCGGCGGAAGGACCACCAGGTCGAGGGGCCGAGAAACGCCGGTGACCGCCGGCCGCGTTCGGCTGTGCACGTTCGTGGATGAACGGGTGCGATCTGTGGCGTACCAACCCCACATCGGTTACCAAGAAATTACCGACGTGTGAACCGTCGCCGTACCGGAGGTGCACAGTGCGATCCCGCAGACGGCTCCTGTCCCTCGCGACGGCGCTCGCCATGACGGCCACGGCGGTCCTGGCAGCGGTCACCGGTGACGTCCGACCCGCCGTGGCGGCACCGGTCACCGTCACCAACGGCACCCAGTTCACCGACACCGACGGCAACGCCCTGCACGCCCAAGGCGGGGGCGTCCTCAAGGTCGGCTCCTACTACTACTGGTTCGGCGAGAACCGCCACCCGGACAACAGGTTCCGGGCGGACGCCACCTTCCGTCAGGTGGCCAGACTGGCCGACCCGTCGTGGTCGTCGTTCCAGTCCTACAACTTCCCCGACCGGTACGTCAGGCACGACAACTACGTGTTGCGGATCGACCCGATCAGCACCGACACCGGCCGCTCCGACGCCACCTTCCGCCGGACGTCGTAGTACCGCGAGGACAGCCGCTCGAAGACCGCCGTGTCTCCGCTGGTGGCAGGCCGAGGCGGGGCGGCGCCTCGGCCGGAGGGCATACTATCGGCCACCGGCGGTTCGTGCAGGGGTTGTTCCAATTCCGCGGCGAGGTGAATGGCCAGGGCAGGCTAGCCTTACCTAAAAGCCTTGAATTAGCGTAGCCTCAGCTTTCTTCGGACTCCGTGGATCGATTGTCGAGGAACCATTCCGCAAGTGCTGCAGACCGCCCGTGAGCAGCAACGATGCCCACGGTGACGACCGGCTGCCAACTCGCGCAAATATGCTTCGAGAGCCCGTCGACTTGCTAGCCTCGTCTTGGTTATGTGAGTCTGGATCAGCACTACGGCAATGGACGGAGGAATGATGAAGACGCTTTTGCAGATGCCTGCGGTACGCGAGTGTGCCGCTGTCTCGTGCAGCTTCAACGACGGTGGCTGTCATGCACCGGCCGTGACCGTCGCGGCGGCCGGTGAGGCCGCGTCCTGCGCGACGTTCGTCGAGTCGTCGGTCCGTGGAGGCATCGCGGACATCACCGGCACCGTCGGTGCCTGCGCCCGCACCGACTGCTCGTACAACACCAACCTCGCCTGCAAGGCCCCGTCCGTCCAGGTCGGGTCGGGCGCCACAGTCAGCGACTGCCTGACCTACCAACCGGCCTGACCAGGGCGGACCTGTCACCGGCCTTCTTCCACCGCACTCTTGAATGAGGTAAGGCTTACCTACTAAGGTGAGCTCGCGCCTTGGTCAGCTGCGGTGGAAGGAGGCCGGTGTGGCATTGGATGCCGAGCAGTCGTCCCTCCTGGCCGACGTCGGGCAGGCAGCCGACGCGGTCAGGGTCCGATCCGTCCTCACCGTCGCCACCTCGCTGCGACTACGGGTCGCCGACACCGACACCGACCTGATGGACGCCCACGCCACGCTGCCCGACGGCACCGTCGTCGTCGCCGCCGACGCGATGACCCCCCTCGGCGGGCTGCTGGTCGCCGCTCGGGGCGCAGACGGCGCGGTCCAGCTCGACGTCACCGATCTGGTGCCGGTCCCGGTACGCGCCCGGGTGCGGGCGTGGATGACCCTGACCGGAAGAGTCGACCGCTTCGACCCCGAGACCCTCGACACGTGCGACCACGACGCCGTCGTCGCGTTGCTCGGCCTGCCGCCCGTGGCCCTCTGGGCGATCCGGCCCGACACCGTCCGCATTCGACGACACGAGGCCACCGTCCAGGTCCCGATCGCGGCCTACCACGCCGCCCGCCCCGACCCGGTCGCCGCCGTCGAGGCCGCCCACCTGGCACGCCTGATCCGGAACCATCCCCGCCTGCACCGCCGGATCGCCGCGACGGTCGACTCCGACCTGATCGTGAGCGGCACCCGTGTCGTACCCGTGGCCCTCGACGCCGAGGGTCTCACCATCCGGGCGGAGACCGGCCACCGACACCACGACGTCCGCCTCCCCTTCGCGGGCCGGGTGACCGACGAGGCCACCCTCGACCGTGAACTGCACCGCCTGGCGGCCGACGACGGCCCCTCCCGACACCCTGGGGAACAGGCGTAGCCGCCCTTCACCGGTCACATCTGCCGCCCACCCGACGGAAATTGGTCCGCACCCGTCGACCGACGATTTTCGTCACAGTGTCCCGGTCGGTGGTGGAAGCGCGGACGGCCATTGTTCGCGAGCAATTTTTTCGACCTCGATATGTGTCGCGGTTCGGGTGACGGCTATTGTGCTGGTGAACCGATCGCGCCGAGAGGAACAACGACATGGCCAAGCAGATCATTCAGCGACTCATCGACGACCTGGACGGCGGAGAAGCCGAGGAGACCGTCAGGTTCGCCCTCGACGGCGTCCAGTACGAGATCGACCTGTCGGCGGCCAACGCCCGGAAACTCCGGGACGCCTTCGCCACCTACACCGCCCACGGCACCAAGGTCGGGCGAGGCGGCATCGTCAACGGACGGCCGACTCGCGGCGCAGGGTCCGCTGGAGGTGACCGGGGCCGTGTCGCCACCGACCGGGAACAGAACAAGGCCATCCGGGACTGGGCCAAGAAGGCCGGCAAGGACATCTCCGACCGGGGTCGCATTCCGCAGGAGGTCGTCGACGAGTACCACGCCAAGGCCGGCCGCTGAGAACATCGGTTCGTAGGTCGCCTTCACCGACGACCCGTCACCCGATTAACGCCGTCTGCGCCTTGCAAAGGGCGTCACGGCGTCGGTCGCACCGATGCGCAGAAAGAAGAGCGGAACGCATTCGTTCCGGGACTATCCGACGACGGGCCCGCTCGAACTCGGCGACATCCGACATCCAGGGACCGTACGGTTCGAGTGCGGCGCAGCCACCCCGGACGCAGGCGGTCACCACGTTCCGGTGCCCGCCGATCCCGTCGACCAGGCTGTACTCGACCAGGTACTGCGGATCCGACCCGGCCTCCCCGGGTCGCACCGTCGTGATCCGGGCCACGGAGTCCGCGTAGAAGTGCAGCTGGATCCCCTCGCCCATCTCCCCGTCCTCGATGGTGAACACCTCGTTGTCCCCGGCGGAGCGGTCGGCGACGAACTCCCAGAACTCGGCGGATGCGGTGCGAGAACCCTCCCGTACCCACTTCTTCTCGCCGCCCTTGTCGTCGGTGAACGACAGGGCCGTCTTCCTCGCACCCTCACCGAGGCGGCCGTGGTCGTCGGCCGCCTCCTCGTCGTCCTCCACCGGGGTGCTCCGGGAGCGGTCCGCAGCCTCCGAGCACATCAGGAAGCTCACCGTCCGCACCGCGTCGTCGACGAGTCCGGGGTACGCGCGACGCACTGCCGCCTCGACGGTCGCCGCCATCCGATCCCAGTCACGCCTGTCGGTGGCCCCGGATTCCGGCGGCGTGCCGTGAACGCGGGCCTGGGCGTAGGCGGGCGATACCCGTACCGACGCGAGGTCAGGCTGCGGTGTCCAGCCCAGCGCCTTCATGAACTCCGCGCGGGTGGGCCGAGTCCGGGTCGTAGGACTCGTTCCACCCGCACGTCAGTCGGGGTGACGCTCGCCGCCCGCGTCGTTCAGGCCGTCGACGAGCAACTCCGCCTCGTCCGACGAGACGGCCAACGTGGTACTGAGCAGTTCGACCGCTTGCTCCCGCTGTCCGGCTTCCACGAGTGCCGCGATCCGGAGCCAGGCGAAAGCGTCGGCCATCGCGTCGTTCTTCCCCCCGGGCACCGACTGCCACCCGTCCGGCGGAGCAGTGCCGTCCTGGGCAGGCCGGTCTCCCGCCGCGACGTCCGGAGATGCCGTGCCGGGTGACGCCGCGTCCACAGCAGGCGCGTCAGAGGCGGGCGCGTCAGAGGCGGGCGCGTCAGAAGTGGCTTCAGCAGGGGCGGTAGTGGTTTCGGCGGGAGCACGGGAGGCTGCCTCGTGAATTCGGCCGTTGGCGACCTGGGTGGCGGCGTCCCGCAGGCGGGTGTCCGCCTCCGGAGACGCAGCGGCGGCCGCCCGCGCCTCCAGCTCCCGTACCTGGGCGCCCAACAGATCCTGGCGGCCGCTGCGCCGACGCAGGATCACCGTGATCACTGCGATGAGCGAGACCGCGACGACGAAACCCACAATCAGTTCCAGCAGGCTCGCGTCGGTACCACCGGGGCTCATGAGGTCGGGCGGCCTCGACCGCGAGGGTGCCCGCCGGCCGGAACGGGGTACGCGACGGCTGGCAACGCCACTACCTCGATCGCTCCGGTCTCCCACCACATGCGGGGCATCGTAGTGCGCGATCCTGCCGAAGAGTCACCTACCCGGGAGGCGGGTCGGCCCACTCCTCGTCCAGGACCCGCCCGTCGGTGGCCTCGACGGCGGTCGCGTACACCCTCCAGCACCCAGCGGAAAACCTTTGAGTCCTCGGCCGCGACCGCCGCGTCCGCCGCCATCGTCTCGGAGATCCGGGGGGCGACCTGGCACTCATGCTGCGCGTACGGCATCCGCCCGACAGCACCGGCGGCTGGCTCGGGATCAGCCCGGAA
Source organism: Micromonospora sp. NPDC000207 (assembly GCF_040300925.1). Taxonomy (NCBI): domain Bacteria; kingdom Bacillati; phylum Actinomycetota; class Actinomycetes; order Micromonosporales; family Micromonosporaceae; genus Micromonospora; species Micromonospora sp. NPDC000207. Next base: position 32,093 of record NZ_JBEPEQ010000018.1, on the reverse strand, counting down.
ATGGCGATGCGCTGGAAACCGCTGCTGCCGGACAACCGCAAACATGATCATGCCAGTGAAGAGCGTCGCCGAGCTGACCGACGCGACGAGTGCGGGTCCCACGGCAATGCCCCGTGCGCGTCGGCAGCTGGGCCAGCTCGTCGCTGAGCGACACGGTCTTCTCGCCTCATCTGCCCGGCGAGCGCTCGATCGGCCAGACCTCCACGACGCCGTCGGCGACCGCGCACGGGGTGTCCGCTACCAACGCGATGGCATCATCGATGCTGTCCGCCTCGATCACCATGAAGCCCGCCACCGGTAGGTCCGAGCGCAGGTAGGCACCCTCATCGCGCCGGACGCCTCGCCCTCCAGGATTTCGCACCTGCACGGGCTGAACTGCTCGGCCGATCCGTACACCGTCCCTGTCCAGCTTCTCGTCGTGCGCGTGCACCTCTCCCAGGTGACATGAACCTCGACAGACCCGGGAAACATTTCGACTCCAGTCGATAGAAAGACTTCTGCGCATTCTGGTTAACTCCATGCAGTCGACCGGTGCCGCAAACCTGACACGCCGACCGGGTATATCGATCTCCGTCGGTGTATACCGTGAGTCGACCCCGTGGAACCGCCCAGCAGACTCCAGGACGACTTCCACCTGACCCGGGAAACGGTCACACACCCTCACCTGACCCACGTTCTGCGCGAAACCGCAGGCGGGGCGGCTCGGGTTGCCGCGGTTCCCGAAAGGACAGGGTCGAAAGGAAACACTGCGCCGCTTTCCCCTGAGCCTCGTTCATCACCCCTCGGATCGGGAGGTCGAGAGTGCCAAACAGCAATCTGGTCAGGGTGTACACCGACAGGAACTACGTGCACACCACGATGGTGCGTCACCAGGGAACCACTGTGGCGTTCGCGATGGACGAGAACCGGCGCATCTACTACAACGTGCTGAACCTCGACCTGGGTAGCCGAACTCGGGGCGAGATCGACAGTTCGTACTGGAGCGACAACCCGCCCGCGTTGACGTTCCCGGGTGAAATCACCGAGGTCGGGTTCGGTGGCGGCGAGACCGTCCGGGTGCCGGCGGTACGGCTCGGCGGCCGGGCCGAGGCGGACGCCGACACCCAACTACAGCCCGAAGACCTGGACCCGTTCCTGTCCACGACCGCCCGGCTGGGCGCCCGGGCACCGTTCCAGGTCGTCTCCGACGGCAGATACCTGCTGTTGTTCCGCCAGTCGACCGACGAGACGCACCCCGACGCGCTGTTCCGGTTGACCAGCGGCAACGCCTCCGGGGACCCGAACCGCACCGACTACTCCCAGGTGGGCGGCGTCAAGGTGCCGCTGGTGACCCGTACCCTCCTGTGCGACAGGTTCGTGCAGACCGGTGCCACGGTCAAACCGGTGCTGGAGGTCCGCTACCGGCGCAGCCGGAGCAAGACCTCCCCCGCCTCCACCGGCGACACCCTCGGCACCAGGGACCTCGACGGCAACCCCTTCCACGAGCCCACCCGCCAGTTGTCGTTCGTCCGCAACGTCACCGACGGGGAATTCACTGTGCTCCAGCTACCCACCCAGGTCAACGACGTGTCCCGGTGGCAGCTGTTCAGCGTCAACTCGACGACCGGCCGCCTCGACGGGTACAACGTCGAACGGGCCGACGACGGGCTGTTCAACCTGACGGGCACCCAGTTCTACACCAGCCCCGACCCGAGGTACGCCGCCTCGGTCCTCGAACGCGAACCCGGTGTGGACCCGTTCACCAAGAAGCCACTGGTACCCGTCCCGTTGCCGACCGACCGGGCGGGGACCGCCCTGCGCCTCGACGGCAAGGACGACCACCTCGACCTCGGCGACGCGCCGAACGCGCGGCTGCAGAGCGCGTACACGGTGGAGGCGTGGGTCAACCCGACCACCGCCGGTGGGGTGATCGTGGCCGCCGGAGACGGGACACAGGCAGGATCCTTCACCCTGCGGATCACCCCCGCCAGGGCCCTGGTGTTGACCCATCCCGGCACCGGCAACACCGTCACCTCACCGGACACGGTGCTGCCGACCGGCCGATTCGCCCACGTCGCGGCGGTCTTCACCGGCGGCACCGGCGCCAGAGGCAGGTTGTACGTCGACGGCGTCGAGGTCGCCGACGCCGCGCTGTCGTTCACGCCCTCCCCCACCGGGGTGACGACGTACGTGGGCGCCCGCCGGTCGGGGACCGACGCGGCCGAGTTCCTCCACGGCGACGTCGACGAGGTACGCATCTGGAACCGGGCCCGGCCCGCCACCGACCTGGCCCGCGACCACCGCCGCCGCCTCTGCGGGGTCGAACCGGGCCTCGTGGCCTACTACCGCTTCGACGAGGGCGCGGGAACCAGCATCGCCGACCACACCGACAACGGATTCACCGGTACCGTCCGGGGCGGTGCGGCCTGGGTGACCTCGGGCGCGCCGGTCGGCGACAGCCCCGGACTGTCCCGGGAGACCTTCGCGATCACGGGCCGGTCCCTCATCTGCGGAGTGGCCGCGACGCTGTACTTCCAGCAGGAGGAGATCACCGCCGGCTACACCGACCAGCCGAGCCCGGCGAAACGGCAAGCCCGGGTCCTCCTGGCGTTTCCCACTGTCGACGCCTCCACCCCGGCCGGCAACCCGCTGCTCACGACCCTCGACCTCGCACTCGCCGCCGACGGCCGGCTCGCGCAGGTACCCCGGTCGGTCGCGCTGTCCACAATCGGTCGCCCCGACCCCACCAAGGACATGGACGTGCTCAGCACGGCCCAGAACGCGGTCACGGCCGCACAGGCGAAACTCGTCGCGGACCAGCATGCCCTTGACCAGGCAGACCAGGCCGTACGGGACACGAACCCGGGATACCAGTACTGGAACAACAGGTACTGGGCCTTCGTGAACTCCGGCTACTGCTACGACGAGGGTTGGTTCGTCTGGCCGCACGACCGATCGGGTCGGGCGAGCAGTCTGCTGGGGTCGCTGGGCTCGGCCGCCTCGGTCTACAACGCGGCCGTCAGCTCCCAGGACGACGCGAAGGCGCAACTGGCCCGGGACCAGACCCTGCTGGCGGACCGGCAGGCCGCGCTGGCCGCACTCAGCGGAGGCATGCAGGGCAGCAACGACGTCACGGTGGCGATGCCGACGGTCGCCGTCGACGACACCGGACTGAGCATCTTCGGCGCCGTGCTGGCCTTCGCCTGGAGCCGGACCACACCGGTCCTGCTCGACAGTGCGACCGGTGAGGTGGTGCTGTACTTCCGTGGTGTCGACGGGCAGTTCTTCTCCGTCTACTACGACGTCACGGCCTCCCGCGCCACCAAGCAGTTCACGCTCGGCTCCGGCCGGCTCAAACTGACCAGCCGGGACACCGGGGTCGCCCTGTCCGAACTGGGTGTCACGGTCTCGGCCGGCCCGGACGCCGACCGCTGCACGGTGGTGGTCACCCGCACCGCCGACAACACCGTCCGCACCGAGACGTTCAACGCGGTACCACGACGCGCGGACCACCTCGCTGCCGTCCTCAACGGCACCCCGGTCGGTGACCTCCTCGGCAAGGTGGCCTCGGTCCAGGGCAGCACCGTGACACTCACCGCGTCGCTGCCCGCAGCACTCGCCGCCGGCACCAAGGTCAGTGTTGCCGGCTCCGTCCACCAGGTCCGCGACTCCGTACCCGCCGTCTCCAGCTTCACCCTGACCACGGCCCCGGCCGCCGCACCGCCCGGCACCGAGGTCCGCACCGTCGTCTACGACTACGCCTCGGCCACGTCCAGCCGCCCCGGCACCCGACTGACCCGTGGATCCCTGATCGTCGCTGCCGACGCCGGTACGGTCACCACCGCCGTACCAGACGGCACCGCCGCCGACGTCGAGGCGGGCCGGGGCAACCGATGGCAGGGCCACGCCCCCGGCCGGGCGTTCGCCTTCGACGGCACCAAACGGCTCACCCTCCCGGCAGCCCGACGTGCCCGAGCGACGACGACCGGCGACCTCACCCTGGAAGCCTGGGCCAACCCGGGCTTCGCCGGGACGCAGAGCCGCATCCTGCACGCCCACCTGCCCGGCACCCCCACCACCCGGTACGCCCTCGGCGTGTCCGGCGCGCCCTACCTGTCGGCGCTGGAGTTCAACGGAAGCGGCGACCACCTCGACTGCGGCACCGGCATCGACCTGACCGGCACCTCCTTCACCGTCGAGTTCTGGGCCAAACGCCTGGCCAACGGCCGCTGGGACCTCATCGCCGGCCTCGGCGCCACCGGCGCGACGGACCAGAGCCTGCACATCGGATTCCGCCCCGGCAACGCCTTCACCATGGCCTTCTTCGCCGACGACCTGGACGCTCCGACCTCCTACAGCGACCAGAACTGGCACCACTGGGCGTGTGTGTACGACCGGGAGGGCACCAACCGCGACCAGATCATCTACCGCGACGGCGAGGAGGTCGCCCGACGTACGGCGAACGGGCACTTCACCGGCACCGGTCGACTCGTCCTCGGCCAAGGCCCCGTCGGGGCCGAGAAGGCCTACGTCCAACTGGACGAGGTGCGGGTCTGGCGTCGGGCCCGTACCGGACAGGAACTGAAGGCGGACAAGGACCGCCGGCTCACCGGCCGGGAGTCCGACCTGCTCGGCTACTGGAGCTTCCCCGGCCGCCGGACCACCGACCTGAGCGGGCGGCGCAACGACGCCACGATCGGCGGGAACCCCCGAGTCGTCGCCTCCCCCTTCCCCGGCTACCGGATCCTCGCCGGGATGGGCGACCAGTTCGTACGCAGCCGGGACGTCTACCCGACGGGCCAGTGGGGTCACCTCGCGGCGGCCTTCGAGCAGGACTGGGCACTACGCTTCGACGGCGCCGCGTGGCTGGACACCGGCCGGGCCGACGCCCTCGACGTCACCGGCGACCTGACGATCGAGGTCGCACTCCGCCTCGACACGCTGGGCCACACCCACGGACTCGTCGGAAAGGGTGGGCTGGCCGACGGTGCCGGCGGCACCGTGCCGTACGCCCTCTGGGTGCAGCCCGACGGGGCGCTGGCGTTCAGCTACGAGAACACCGCGAGCACCCAACCCGGCACCGCCGTCTCCACGACGAGACTCCAGGCGACCACCTTCACCCGGGTCGCCGTCACCCGCAGAACCAACCAGGTCAACCCCAACGCGCAGGACATCGTGTTCTACGTCAACGGCGCACACGCCGGCAGCGCCACCCTCACCGGCCCCACCCCGACCGGCAACGACGGGCTCCTCGACCTCGGCCGCCACCGCATCGGCCAGACCGGCTACGGACTGCGCGGCGTCCTCACCGAGGTCCGACTCTGGAACGTCGCCCGGGAGGCGACGAAGATCGACGCGACGGTCACCGAGAACACCCCCGGCCTGGTCGCCCAGTGGACGTTCCCCGAGCGTGCCGGGAACACCACAGCCGACGTCGCCGGCACCCACACCGGCAGGCTGCACGGAGTGAGCTGGGTCAGGACACCAGACCCGGCCGGAAACCGGTTCCGGCTCTACTGCAACGGCGACGCGACCCCCGCCGACCCGATCCCCGCCACGGACACCGTCGTGACCACCGGCTACGGACCCGAACAGTTCACCGTAGGCGGTTGCACGACCACCGGCGACACCGTACGCGACGGCTTCGCCGGCACCCTCGACGAGATCCGGGTGTGGCAGACCGCCCGGACCGGCGAACAGATCCTCGACAACGTCTTCACCCGGCTGCGCGGCGAGTCCGAGGACCTGGTCTGCTACTTCCCGTTCGACGCCGCCTCCACCGTCGCCGGTGCCCCGGTCCTCGACGCCGGACCGCGCGGGAACGACCTCACCACCGCCACCGGCACCGAACCGGCCGTCGTGCTCTCCACGGCTCCCGTCTCCACCGACACCGCCGAGGTCCGCTCGGCGCTGACCGGCATCCGGACCGCCTTCCACGACCTGATCGGCGCGTCACCCGCGGTCGGCGAGTACGCCGACGTCCAACGCATCCCGCACCGGGGCGTGCGGGGGGTGATGAAGCGCTGCTACACCTACCAGCAGAGCGGGCGCTGGCACCTCGTCACCGGCTACAAGGTCGGCAGCCTGGTCAGCAAGTGGGTCGGTCAGGCCCAGTTCGACCCGCAACTCGTCGGCTACATCGAGGGGGCACCCCCGGTCCCCTCCGAGAACCTCGTCCGACGCCCGGGCACCGACGACTACGTCGACGCCGCCACCGTCGCCTTCGTCCAGGCCGACGAGGTCACCAACACGCTGTCCTCCAGCAAGGAGATCAGCATGGACGTCTCGGCGAAGATGAAGTTCTCCTGGGAGGTCTCCGCCGACGTCCTGAACATCACCGCCCCCCTGGGGATCGGCACCGCCCAGCCGATGATCAAACTCGCCAAGGAGGGGAACCTGGAGTTCGGCCTCGACTACTCCAACGGCTGGACCAGCGAGACCGAGGTGTCCGAGGGCCACAACACCACCCGCACCAGCACCGTCGCCCTCAGCGGCGCGTGGGAGGACCCCAACCGTCCACTCAACCCCGCCGCCGGTCAGCGGTGGATACCGGCCAACACCGGTTACGCGCTGGTCCAGTCCGAGACCGCCGACGTCTTCGCCCTGCGCCTCGAACACACCGGCGCCCTGGTGGCGTACCGGATGATGCCCAACCCCGACATCCCCCGGGACTGGAACATCATCGAGTTCCAGATCAACCCCCTGTACACCAAGCAGGGCACCCTCGACGGGCTCGTCGGCTACGGCCTGGCCGGCCCCTTCGCCGACCCCACCCACTACCCGACCGCCGGTGACGGTGCCGAGTACAGCTACTTCAAACCCCGCGAGGCGTACGCCCTCAAACGCCGCGTCGAGCGCCAGGCCCAGCAGTTGCAGAGCTACTACGACTCGGTGTCCACCGAGACCCATGCCCCCGACCGGACGGTCGAGAAGGCCCGGCAGGTCGCGAACAGGTCCTCGGCCCGCCGTAACCTGGCAAACACCTACGTCTGGACCGCCGGCGGCGGCTTCTTCGCCGAATCCACCGAGACCACCGACACTGTCACCGAGACCACCGGTGGCTCCTACTCGATCAAGGGCACCATCAGCGGCGGCGGCATGTTCGAGGTCAAGGGCGCAGCCGGTGGCATGAAGCTGGGCTTCGAGGCCAGCATCGGCGGCGGTTCCAGCGTCACCCGCACCAGGGCCAAGTCCGCCACGAAGACCTTCGGGCTGGAGGTCGCCTGCACCGGCGGACGGGACCTGCAGCGCTACACCGCCGACGGGAAACCCGTCTACGACCCCGCCACCAACCAGCCCGTCACCACCCCCGGCCGGGTCGACGCCTACCGGTTCATGACCTTCTACCTCGACGTCACCAAGGACAACTTCGAGGACTTCTACGGCAAGGTCGTCGACCCGATCTGGTTGGCCACCTCGCCCCAGGCCGCCGCCCTGCGCCAGGCCCACCAGGCCGACCAGAAGCCACCCTGCTGGCGGGTCTTCCACCGGGTCACCTTCGTCAGCCGTCTCCTCGACCCGGTGGCCGCCGCCCCCAACGCCCCGGCGTCCCTGGCCAAGGCGCTCCAACGCGAGGGTTTCAGCAGCATCTACGACCTGATCCAGACCCTCGAACCCGACATCAAGACCAGCCCCGCCAACCTGGCCAACATCGCCAACCTGACCACCGCCACCACCGAGACGCTCACCAAGAAGCTGTACCGGCTCACCCCGTACACCCAGGAGATCGTCGTGCACGTCGCCCGCTACCTCGGCATCGACAGGTAACCCCACGGTCCACCGGAGTTCCGACCGACCCGGAACCTGTGGCCCCGGCGCAACCATCCGTTGCGCCGGGGCCGAACCCGTCGAGGCAGCGGCCCCTGCGCCAGGGTCCTCGCCTTCTGCCGCGTTCAGGGCCGGTATCGGGCGATCATGGTTTCCACCGCCTCCGCCACGGCCCGCTCGATCGCGGGGGGCTCGGGCGCCCAGTCGGTGAGCAGGAGGGTAGGCCAGAAGGCGAAGTTGGAGATCATGCCGAGGAACTGGGTCGCCGCGAGGGTGGGGTCCTCGACCTTCGCCGAGCCGGCGGCGTGTGCGGCCGTCAGGTATCGGCTTACCGACTCGAAGTAGGGCATCTTCCCCTGGCTGAACTGGGCTTCCCCGAGTTCGGGGAAGCGTGGCAGCTCGGCGATGACGATGCGGAACAGTGCTGTCATTCCGGGGCGGGTGAGCAGTTCGACGTACCGGTGACCGATCGCGGTCAGGCCGGCCCGCAGGTCCTCGACGGACGGGTCCGGGCCGCCGGGGTCCTCGACCCTCCAGGATTCGGTCACGATGGCGTCGAAGAGTGCCGCCTTCGTGGGGAACTGTTTGAAGAGGGTCGCCTTCGACACCCCCGATGCCTCCGCGATCCTGGCCAGCGAGGTGCTGTCGTAGCCGGAGGTCAGGAACAGACCGGTCGCGGCCGTGAGGATGGCCGCGCGCTTCTCCGCTGCCACGCGTCGGTGGTACGCCGAGGGTTCGGTGCTCATGGGTCCCAGTATGCCCGCTGGCGAGGTGAGTCACTTGACTCACCTCTGCCCGGGCCGGTAGCTTCCGGTGGCGAGGTGAGTCGGTCAGCTCACCTGCCAGCCAGCCAGCCAGCCGAAGGGGTAGAAATGACACGCTTCACCCACCAGACCGCCCTGATCACCGGGGGTACCGGCGGACTCGGCGAGAGCCACGTACGGGCCTACCACGCCGAAGGCGCGAACGTCGTCGTCGGCAGCACGGCGGGTGGCCTGAGCAAGGCCACCCGGCTCGCCGCGGAGCTGGGCGAACGCGCCCTCGCGGTCCACCTCGACGTCACCAGCGAGGACGACTGGACCGCCGCCGTCACCGCCACCGAGCAGGCCTTCGGCACGCTGACGATCCTGGTCAACAACGCGGGCGTCCAGAACTGCGCCACCACGATCGAAGCCACCGACCAGGCCCGCTGGGACCGCACCTTCGCGATCAACGTGACCGGCCAGTTCCTCGGCATCAAGACCGTCACCCCGGCGATGCGGCGGGCCGGCGGCGGCTCCATCGTCAACATCGGATCCACAATGGGGTACGGGGGAACCGCCCTCTACGCCTCGTACGTCGCCAGCAAGTGGGCGGTCAGGGGCCTGACGTCGAGCGCCGCCCTCGAGTTGGGACGCGACAACATCCGGGTGAACGCCATCCACCCCGGTGTCATCTCGACCAAGCTGATCCACGAACCGGCCGCCCCCGGCGAGCCGCCCATCTCGGACTTCTACGACCCTGCGCCGTTCGCGATCCCCCGCCTCGGCGTCCCGGCGGACGTGAGCGCGGCACTGCTCTACCTCACCTCACCGGAGGCATCGTTCGTGACCGGCACCGAGCTGGTGCTCGACGGTGGCCTGCTGCTCGGCCCGGCGCTGCCGGCGGGCGTCGCCGAGGCCGCCTGAGGGAGACCACCCGGCCACGTGACAAGCGGGAGCAGGCGACCGGACGCGGACATTGCAACCAGGAGAACCACGGCACTATCGGTGCGGGCGACAACTACCCGTTTGCCACAGCCAGCGGGTGGGAAAGTCCGACACATGTCTATATGGAGCCGGTTCATGAAGAGGCGCAGCAGAAAGATCGAACAGCAACGCAACGAGGCCGTGGCCAGGGCGATGTCCCGTGGCGCCACCCCGGGAGAGGCAGCAGCAGCCGGAGACCGCGCCGCGCGTGGTGACACCGCCGCCACCGTGATGCGTATCAACAACATCTGACGGGGTGTGCGGCCGGGGCGACGCCGTCTCGGCCGCACACCGCCGACCACGCCGACCTCGACCAGCCCGGCCGGCCCGGCCTCGGCGTGGTGTCGACCTCCGCCACCCGTGGCCACCGTGCAGCGCCGAACTCCAGCAGACGATGAGCTCGTACCTCAGGGCCGAAGACGACCTGGACGCCGAAGCCAGGACCCTCCTCGATCGGGGACGGCTGACCCGCGAGATGGTCCAGAACACCGGGGGCTCGATCTGAGAGAACTCAGCCGTACCGTCGAGCTCCCGACCCGGGGCTGAGGGGCGGTGGGGACTGCCAGGAGTCGCGTGGTCCCAGACGATCCTGTGATGGACATCGTCGTCGCGTCTTCCTCACCGAGCCGACCCACACCGGTCGACGAACGCACGCACCTGCGCTGACGGTCGAGGGTCGGCCAGGCCCCGACGACGTGGTCACTCCCGTCTGCGGAGAAGTCCCCTGCGTACAGTGGGTGTCCGTGCTCTACGGCAGATCAACGGAAGTGGGCGTACTCGACGGGGTGGTCGCCCGGGCTCGGGACGGTTCCGGCGGCGCTGTGGTGGTGCGGGGTGAGGCGGGCGCGGGCAAGACGGCGCTGCTCGACGCGGTGGCCTCGCGGGGCGGCGCGATGCGCGTGCTCCGGGCCACCGGCGTCGAGTCGGAGTCCGACCTCGCGTTCGCGGCGCTGCACCAGGTGCTGCGGCCGGTGGCCGATCTTGTCGACGCGTTGCCCGAGCCGCAGTCCGACGCGGTGCGTGCCGCTCTGGGGTTCACCGCCGGTGGGGTCGGGGACCGGTTCCTGCTGGGTGCCGGTGTGCTGTCGCTGTTGGTCGAGGCCGCCGTGCCGGACGGGCTGGTCGTGGTGGTCGACGACCTGCAGTGGGTCGACATGGCGTCGGCCGACGCGCTGCTCTTCGCGGCCAGGCGGTTGGGTACGGAGCGGATCGCGATGGTGTTCGCCGTGCGCGGGGACCTACCGGTCAGGGGGGTCCCGCTGACGGTGGAGGTGGGTGGCCTACCCGAGTCGGTGGGGGTCGAGCTGTTCAGGTCCCGCCACGGTGCGGTGCCCGACCCGGTGGTCCGGGAGTTGGTGGCGCTGACCCGGGCGAACCCGCTGGCTCTGCGTGAGATCGGTGACCGGTTGACGCCCGCGCAGCTGGGCGGCCGGGAACCGCTGCCCGACCCGCTGCCCGGTGGTGGTCGACTCTTCGGTGACCGGGTGGCCGCGTTGTCCGCCGAAGGCCGGTTGGTCGCCCTGGTCGCGGCGGTGGAGGGTGACGTCGGTCCGGTCCTACGCGCGGCCGACCGGTTGTTCGCCGAGGAGAGGGTACGGCCCGACGAGCAGGCCGGTCGGGTGGCGTTGGCCGAGTTGGAGGGCAGCGGGCTGGCCGGGGTGTCCGGTCCGACCGTGCAGTTCCGGCATCCGCTCGCCCGGTCTGCGGTGTACGAGTCGGCCGCCCCCGCCGACGTCCGCCGGGTGCATGCCGTCCTGGCGGAGGTGACCGAGGGTGACCGGCGTGCCTGGCATCTGGCCGGTGCCTCCCTGGGCGAGGACGAGGAGGTCGCCGCCGCGTTGGTGGCCGTTGCGGAGCGGGCGCGTGACCGAGGTGGGTACGGCACCGCTGCCTCCGCCCTCGCCAGGGCCGCCGGGTTGACCCCCGACCCGTACGTGCGGGCCGCCCGGTTGAAGGACGCGGCCGTCGCGGCGTGGCTCGGCGGCCGGTCGGGGCAGGCGGAGTCGTTGCTGGCCGAGGCGCGGGAAGAGGCCGGTGGGGACCCCGCCCTGGCCGTGGAGATCGCGCACCTGCGGGGTCGGTTCGAGTTGAACTCGGGTGACGCCGCCGAGGCGGTCCGGATCCTCGCGGCCGGCGACAGCCTGGACATGCTTGCCGACGCTGCGGAGGCGGCCTCCTACGTCGGTGACACGGCGACGATCGTGGCGGTCGGCCGGAGGGTCGCGGCTTACCCGGAAGGTTTCCTGCGGGACACGGTGGCCGGGATCGGTCTGACGGTGGACGGTGACGTCGCCGGGCCGGGCCTGCTGCGGCGGGCGTTGGCGGGGGTCGACGAGGGCAGGGACGCGGCGGGGTACCTGTGGGCTGCGGCGGCGGCCAGCCAGCTGGGCGAGTCGGACCTGGCGACGGAAATGGCGACCCGGGCCGGTCGGGTGGCCCGGATGTCGGGGATGACCGGGCAGCTGCCCGTGGTGTTGGAGTTCGTGGCAACGGCCGAGCGCATCAGCGGGCAGTTGGCCCGTAGTCAGGCCATCTCCGAGGAGGGGCTGGCGCTGGCCCGGGAGGCCGGGTACGAGAACACGGTGGCAGCGCACCTGGCGAACCTGGCGGTGGTGGCGGCGCTCCGTGGCGACGAGGAGTCGTGTCGGCGGCAGGCCCGGGAGGCGTCGGCGATCGCCATCCCCCACCGGGTGGGGCTGCGGGCGGGGGTGGCCGCGTACGCGCTGGGGTTGCTCGACCTGTGCCTGGGCCGTCACGCGGCGGCGCACGACCGGTTCACGGCCCTCGCCGCGGCGGGTCCGGGGGCGGGGCATCCGAGCGTGGTGTGGCGGACGACGCCGGATCGTGTGGAGGCGGCGGTGGGCGCTGGCGACGGGGCGGGCGCGCGGGCAGCGCTCGACGGGTACCGGCGGTGGTCGGCGCACGCCCGGACGCCCGAGTCCCGGGCTCTGCTGGCCCGCTGCCGGGGTCTGGTCGACTCGTGCGAGGACGCCCTCGGTGAGGCGCTGCTGTTGCACACCAATCCGTTCGAGGCGGCCAGGACGGCATTGTTGTTGGGGGAACGGCTGCGTCGTGGGCAGCGGCCGGGTGAGGCGCGGGCCCACCTGCGGCGGGCGGCGGAGACGTTCGAGCGGGCTGGTGCGGTGCCGTGGGGGCGGCGAGCGCGGGAGGAGTTGCGGGCGGCGGGTGAGAGTGGGCAGGCCCCTCCCCCGGCGGTGTTGGACGCGCTGACGCCGCAGGAGTTGCGGATCGCGGGGCTGGTAGCCGACGGGTTGTCGAGTAGACAGATCGCGGCCCGGCTCTTCCTCAGCCCGCGTACTGTCGAATATCACCTGTACAAGATGTATCCGAAGTTGGGCATCGGCTCCCGTACTGACCTGGCGCGACTGGTAGTTCTACAGAAGGCACCCGGCGGGGAGGGCGACATGCTGTGAGCATGCAGAACGTGAACCTTTGGAGCGAGGAGTTCGGTGCCGAGACGGACCCGCCGATCCTGTTGATCATGGGGTCGATGTCGCAGGGCGTCCTGTGGCCTGACGAGTTCGTGGGTCGCCTGGCCGCCGGGGGCCGTCGGGTCATCCGGTACGACCACCGCGACACCGGCCGGTCGGACACCGTCGACTTCGCCGCGCAACCGTACTCGTGGAACGACGTCAAGGACGACGTGTACCGCGTCCTGGACATCCACGGGGTGCAGAGCGCCCACCTGGTCGGCCATTCGGCGGGCGGGCTCCTCGGCCAGCTCGTCGCGGTCGAGCGGCCGGAGCGGGTACGGTCCCTGACCGTCATCGCCTCCTCCCCCCTCGGCGGCGGTGAGGGTCAGGTGATCGTGCGGGCCCTGACCGGGCAGCCACAGCCGCAGGGGAGCCTGCCGGAACCGGCCCCGGAGTTCGTGGACCACTACCGCACACTGATGTCCGCCCCGCCGCCGGAGGGTCGGCGGGCGCTGGTCGACGGCATGGTCGCCGAGCAACGCGTACTCCACGGCACCGGGCTGCCGTTCGACGAGGACGCGACGCGTCGGCTCCAGGAGCGGATCTACGACCGGGCCCGCGACCTGTCGGCGTCGGCGAACCACCGGTTGGCAGCGATGGCTGACCCGGACTTCGAGCCGGTCGGGGTGCTCGATCAGGTAAGGGTGCCCACGCTCGTCGTCGAGGGCAGCCACGAGCCGGTCAAGCCGGGACACGGCGCGGTCATCGCCGAGCGGATCCCGGGTGCGCGGCTGATGGTCGTGGCGGGCATGGGACACACCCTGCCGCCCGAGGTCCACGAGGAGTTGACCGACGCCATCCTCGCGCACACCGCCGAGTGACCCACCGGCCGCCGCCGACGGCTGACCGCCCACGGGTCAGCCGTCGGCTTCGCGGACGTCCCTTCCCTGTTCGGCGAAGGCCTTGAAGTCCTGCATGTGCTGTTGTGACTGCTTGCGGAACGCGCCGGGCATGAGGAGCCCCACCAGCTTCATCGGCAGGCTGCTGAACCGGAACTCGCTGTCACTCACCCAGAGCGTCGTCTCCGGACCGGCTTCGGTCAGCCGATCGCGTACGGCGCTCCACATGCCCGCGCCGACGGTCTCCCGGTCGAAGTGGACGACGACGTCGGTGGGGATCCCGTGCAGGTCCGCCGGGTCCCGGCGGGTGATCGTCTCGGTGAGCTCCATGGTGCTCTTCCCGGACTGCATCACCACCCGGGACGTGGTGCCGACCTGTCCGTGTGTCCCGTTCACGGGCTCGTGCAGCACCATGCCGCGCAGCCACTTCGGCAGGTGTGTCGGGTCGGCGAGCAGCTGGACCACTTTCTCCCGCGGCAGGGCGATCTCGATCGAGTTGGTGTACTTCACGGCGCGAATTCCTTTCCAGGATGGGTGGGCCGGGGCTGTGTCACGCTCGCCTGGCTGACGGATCAGGGCTCGCCGGCGTCGAGCCCTGATCCGGCCGGCCAGGCGGGCTCCTCGGCGGCCGGAGTCCGAGTTGCACGGCTGCCCGGGCCAGCTCGGTTCCCAGGGCGTCGAGACTGTCCCCAGAAGTGGCGGAGCCGGTTCAGCCAGGCGTCGACCTCGCTCAGCGCCGTGGGCTCGACGGTGTGGCTCCGGCGAGCCCTCTCAGCCCGTACCGACGCAGACCCCCTGTGCATGACCAGGAACCGTACCGGCTGCCACTTATATAAGTCAAAGCTGAGATTCGGGCGAGGCGGCCGACCGCACGGGCCACAGGACATCTTGGCAGCCGAGGAAGTAGGGCAAGCTCGATCAACAGCACCAGGTTGTGCCGAGACGAGTAGAACCGACACCGTGAGCTTCGGCTACCGACTGACCCTGGCAGGCGACATCCCCCTACACCAGGTGGCAGAGCTCGTCGGCTCCCACGCCGTCGAGACCACCTCTCCAGCCGGAACCCGTCTCCTCACCGTCGACCGCTACGACGAAGACGGGTACCTGATCAGCATCACCTCGGGCCGCCACGGTTACTACGACGCCGAAGACGACGACACCCACTGGGAGTGGGAGCCCGAGCAGTACGTCGACATCAGCTTCGACATGCACACCGACGACCTCGTCGACAAGGGCATCCCCAACATGGTGGCGACGGTGACCCGCATCCTGACCGGCCGGCACGAAGACGCGGCACTCGTCCAGAACGGCAGCCATCTGCTGCTGACCCGTACCGCAGGCGTCGTCCGCAGGCACCGACCAAGCTGGTGGGACCACTACCACCTGAACCACCCCATCACCTGACCGTCCACCGCCCCAGTGACCACCACCAGCGCGGACATGGCCGCTGCTGTCAGGCCGGCGGCGGTGACACCCCATTGACGCCGGACGTCCCGGAGGGGTACACCCTGTTCACCGAGGTACCCGCGGTGACCGCCGCCTTGGGCGTCTCGCTCCAGACCTCGTGACCGGTCACCGGCGCGGTGGGGCGGAAGCGCCCGCTACGCCGGCACACCCGCAGGATGGGAGACGAGAATGGCCGTCCGGATCACCATCGCCGTCGGTGCTCTCGGCAACCTGGCGGCAGTCCTCTGGCTGCCGTGGGCCGGCTACGGCACCATCGACATACCGCTACACCGATTCCCGGGCTGGACCTTCCACGTCGCCGCCGTCACCGTCCTGTACGGCGCGGCGCTGTGGGCGTTGCTGCGGCCACCCGCCCGCCGTGCCCTTCCTCTCGCGGTCTGCGGGGTGGCCGGACTGGTCGCGGCCGGTTCCGCCGTCACCATCGCCAGCCGGTACGACGACCCGACCAGCCTGTTCGACGGCATCTTCCCGGCGATCCTGCCCGCGCTCGGGTCGGGTGGGCCGGTCGCCGTCCTGTCAGTGCTCGTCAGTCTGGCCGCGCTCGCCGTCCTGGCGGCCCGGACGAGTGACACGCCGACTCGTACCGCCGACCTGCCCCGGCGTCCCGGCACCGTCGCACGACAGCTGGACGGGTAAGCCCTGAACGTCCTTCGCCGCCCCCGAACGTGAAGTCGACGTCGACCACCGCCGGTGGCACACCACGCGCGCGGCACATCAGGAAGACTGACGGACATGGCTGACCCCGGCGACACGAACGCTGTGCTGCACGACTACCTCCGGTCGGCCCGCGAGGCCCTGCTCTGGAAGCTCGACGGGCTCACCGAACGTGAGGCAAGACTGCCCCGGATCGCGACTAACCCGGACCGCGACTGGCCCGCCTACGTCGCCAAGCTGACCAGCATCGCCGACCGCTTCTCATGATCGCCCCACCCGGCCACGGTCAGATGGTGAAGCCGCCGTCGACGTCGACCGTCGCCCCGGTGATGTAACGCCCGCCCGGACCGGCGAGGAACGCCACCGCAGCAGCCACGTCATCCGGCTCCGCGTACGGACCGGTCGGCGTAGCCCTGCGCGTACGGCGGACGCCCTTGCTCGTGGTGCCCGGCGCCACCTCGGCCGTCTCGTTGGCGACTGAGTCAGGACAGAGCGTGATCCGTACGCCTAGGGTCGCGGCTATGCAACCGACCCCCGGCGCCGCCCAGGACAACCAGGCAACCCCACCGGCGCACCCGGCGTTGACCACGCGCCTCACCCAACTGTGCACGACTTACCAGGTGGTCGCCGACGCCGTGGCGTCAGTCAACGCCGGCCAGCCCACGCCGCTGCGCGTCGGGCTCTTCGACACCCAGGTCGGCAGCGACTACCTACCGGCCGCCAACATGATCGTCCTCTCGGCCAAGTACGCCGGTGCGGCGCTCGGCGTCATCGCCGACAAGCTGATCCTCTACCGGCTGGCCGTCTGCCTCCACCAGCTCCCCGTGAACGTGAACGACCCGGTCGCCCTCCAGGCGTTCAACACGCGACAGGAACACCTGTGGCGGCTGGCGAACCCGGCACCGGGACCCGTACCTCCGGGGATGCTCCGGTTCTACCAGGGCACCAACCGGGACAACTTCTACTCCGGGCCGACCAGCATCTGCGTCGTGGGACTCGACCCCAGCAAGGCCGGTGGTGCCATCGGTTGCAAGCGGTGGGAGAAACACATCGTCGCCGCGGAGTCCAAGGACCAGGGTTGGCACACTGTCACGCTCAGCTTCGACGTGGCGCTCTCCTACGCCCGCCAGCACACCGAGTGGGCCATGGGGATGAAGGAGCACGAACCCGCCCTCTTCGACGTGACCGACTTCGGCGGTCTCGTGCTCAGCTTCGACGTGCCGGAGGCGAGTGTCACCGGCAACGACCGGTGGCGACAGGACAAGAGTGGTGACAGCAACAACTTCCAGACCACGGACGCGATCGCGCCGGGGCAGATCCAGGTGGTCGAGCCGTTGGCCGTCCCCGGGCCGTTGACGAAGGTAGCGCCGCCGCCCATGGCCGCCCAGATCCCAGCGGTACAGCGGCAGGCAGCCGCCGCGCAGGGCACCGGCACCAAGCGCCGGGTCTATCCGACGAACTTCTCCTGAGAACTTCAGTCGTACGGGCCAGGAGCATCTTCGCCGGTCCAGGACACGCCGCTGGGGCGTCGTCCGGTGGTGGCGTACTCGATGATCAGGTCTCGGGTGGTGCTGGTGTCGATGGCGATGCGCAGCGTCGGCTGGTCGGCGGGACCCATGGTGAAGGTCTGTCCGCACCCGCCGTGCGGCATGATCGCCTCGATCTGCTCGTCGAACCTTCGCCCGGCTTTCTCGGCGGTGACCAGGTCGTACGGGTGGCCGTGGTAATCGCGCAGCTGCAGGGTCATGGGCGGGTGATCCTCATCCCGTGTCCGGGGTACGTTCCGTGCCACCAGGTGCCTCCGCCGTCACGGGTGAGGTTCCCCCGGTTTGCCGGAGGGTTGGTTACCTGGCGCCGGTGGGCTCAGGCTGAACGATAGCCGTCTCGTCTGGTTGTGCCTGGTGGGTGTGCCAGGCGGTTTCGTACTCGTCTGGGGATCGCCAGCCGAGGTCTTTCTGGATGCGGCGGGTGTTGTACCAGCCGTCGATGTAGGCGAAGATCGCGTTCTCCGCCTCGTTCCGGGTGCGCCACGAGTTGCGGTAGACCAGTTCGATCTTCAGCGTCGACCAGAAGTTCTCCATCAGGGCGTTGTCGTACGAGTCGCCGACCGACCCCATCGACGGCAGGATCCCGTTGTCGGCCAGGCGTTGCGCGAAGCGGAACGACGTGTAGTTCGACCCCCTGTCCGAGTGGTGGATCAGGTGGCCGTCGCGGACATCGCGCGACCAGATGCCGTATTCCAGGGCACCGAGGATCAGGTCGGTGTCGCAGCGGTCGGAGCACCGCCAGCCCACGATCCGGTTGGAGAACACGTCCCGCACCGCGGCGAGCCAGAACACGCCCTCACCGCAGGGGATCCGGGTGGCGTCAGCGACCCACAGCCGGTTCGGCGCCGCTGCCGTGAACTGCCGGTTGACCAGGTCCGGTGCCGGTGTCGCCTTCGGGTCCGACCGGGTCGACGGGATGCGCCACTTCTTGCGCAGGAACGCGCCCTGCAGGCCGGCGGTGCGCATCAACCGCTCCACCCGCTTGCGGCCGACCCGGTGGCCTTGGCGACGCAACATGGCGTGCACTCTCGGGCTGCCGTAGGTGCCACCGGAGACGTCGTGGATCTCCGCGATCTCCACCGCCAGTTCGGCGTCCTCGCGCCGCCGGACGGACGGGTTCGCGGCCTGGGTGAGCCAGCCGTAGTAGGTGGAGGCGGCCACGCCGATGACCCGGAGGACGGGCTCGACCCCGAAGCGGTCGCGCAGCTCGTCGACGAGCGTCATGACCGTCGCCGGGTCGGGTCGAGTTCCGAGGCGAAAAAAGCCGAGGCGACCTTCAAGATCTCATTCGCCCGCTTCAGCTCGGCGTTCTCCCGCCGCAGCCGCCGCAACTCCTCCAACTCCCCACTGGTCGGCCGATCATCATGCCGGCCGTGGTCGGCTTCGTCCTGGCGGATCCAGTTGCGCAACGCTTCGTGATGCACCCCAAGCTGCCGCGCCAGCTGGCGGATCACGGGCTTGGGGTCCGACTCCCGATACAACCGCACCGCACGTTCACGCAGCTCATCGGGGTACTTCTTCGGTGCTGCCACGGATGACTCCCTTCAGCTCCATCAGAGCATGATCGAAAGCCTCCGAGCTACCGGGGGAACCTCACGGGCGACCACCCGGCCGGTGGCTGTCACGTCAGGTGCGCTCCGGCTCTGATCGCTGACGGCCACCGCCGAGGTGTGGGCTTTCACGATCACTGGAGCGCTTGATGCTTGAGTACGTGGCCCAGGGAAGCAAAGCGGTAGAACCGAGGAAGAGACTCACATCCAGATCGAGGATTCCCCCAACCCAGAGCAAAGGCGACAGAGCCCAGAGCGCAAATCCCACACCTGCCAGAATCCAACCGGTCCTCGTCACCATCACGCCCCTATCACTCGTACAGGAAACATACGCCCTTGACTGTCCGACCGAGGCCAAACACGACCAGCCATGACCCCATTCCCGTTGGATGGAACGAGGACACGTGACCGACCGGTGCCGCCCGTGATCAACCTGACCTTCCGCCGGCCCGGCCGCTTCTGGAGAGGGAATCTCCACACCCACTCGAACCTTTCCGACGGGGCGCTGCCGCCCGAGGAGGTCAGCCGTCGCTACCAGGAGGCCGGCTACGACTTCCTCGCCATCACCGACCACTTCCGAGCCAAGTACGGCTTTCCGCTCGCAGACACCCGTGAGCTGCGCTCCCCCGGTTTCACCACACTGTTGGGCGCGGAGCTGCACCCGCCGCGGACGGAGTTCTCCTCGGAGTGGCACATCCTCGCCGTCGGGCTGCCACTGGACTTCCCACCGCCCGAACCCACCGAGGATGCAGCCCAGCTGGCACGCCGGGCACGAGCAGCCGGCGCATTCGTCGGCATGGCCCACCCGGCAGCCTCACTGCTCACTGCCGTCGACGCGGAGAGCCTGGATGCCGCGCACGCCGTCGAGGTCTACAACGCACTCGCGGCTCGCGAGGACCGCGGTGACAGCTGGCATCTGACCGACGTCCTCCTCAATCGGGGGCACCGGCTCACCGCGTACGCGGCCGACGACGCGCACTTCCAGCCCCAAGATCCGCCGGGCTGCGCGGCCTGGGTTCAGGTACGTGCGGAGTCCCTCGCCCCCGAACCGCTGCTCGCCGCGCTCAAGGCCGGCCACTACTACTCAAGCACCGGCCCCGAGCTGCACGACGTCCAGGTCGACGCGGGATTCGTCACGGTCACCTGCTCGCCCGTCAGCAAGGTACTGGTCACGGGAGGCAACCCCGGTGCCCAGGTGATTCACGGCGAGGCTCTCCAGGAGTGTTCTCTGCCCCTGACGATGTTCAAGCGTGGTTGGTGTCGAGTCACGGTCGAGGACTCCGCCGGACAGCGCGCCTGGACCAATCCGATCCATCTTTGAGCCGGCATCGACCCAGAAGGGGAACCATCGTCATGCTCTGGCCCGCGCTTCGGGTGCTCTCCCAGGGGTTCCTGACATCGACCGACGAAATCGTCATCGTCGTAATCGGTGGTCTTGTGGTCGAGTTCCATTGCTGATCCGGCTGTCTCGCCACGGGCAAGGCAGGGCTGGCGCAGACAGGATGAAGCGCTTCAGCCCCGTCCGCCCATCGCCAAGCCGCTTGGGAGAATGCCACGGCAGCAGCCTGATCCCCCGCCGCCGAGACAGCAGCGGCCAGCACGTGGCCGGGGTGTGGATGTGGAGACCACCGGTGCAGCAGACCCTGAAGGGGCACCCGCCGCCAGGCGGGTGCCCCTTCGTGAACAGGCGTGTCCAGTGCCTACCGGAACTACCGGAAGGTCACATCACTTCTGTTGACCTTGCAGTTGGCGTCGTTCCAGCCCTCACCGAGGTAGTCGGGGTCGCCGCTGCCCTTGGGCACACCCTTGTACTTGCCACAGATGGTGGCCGAGCCGATCACGACCACACGGGTGATCGTCGCGGTGTCGTTCCAGTTGCTGTTGATGCCTGCGAGCATGTCGATGTCGTCGACGAGGACGTTGTCGATACGCGCGTGGCGGGTGTGCGAGGTGGTGCAGTTGCCGCAGCCGCGGTACAGCTTGCCGGACCCCTTGAGGTAGAAGCCGGAGATGTTGACCGTGCCGTTGCCGTTGTGCTGGAAGGTCTTGTCGCTGCCGTTGCGCGCGCCGCCACCGATGACGTAGGAGGTACCGCCGTTGGTCTGTTTGAAGGTGGCGGCGTCCTCACCGATGTCGTTCCACCACACGTTGCGCAGGGTGCAGGTGCCTTCGCAGTGCACGCCGTCACCTGCGGGGGAACCGAGGATGACGTTCTGCAGCGTGCCACCGTTGGCGATCTTGAACATCGGGTCCTGCGACTCGCCCTGCCCACCGTCACCGATGCAGCAGTAGGTCTTCATCCCGCCGTCGAGGAAGCTGGGGACGTTGACCGTGCCCGAGATGCTCACCGAGCCGGTCGACGACGGCCAGGCACCGGTCGGCGTGCCCGGGTTGCCGGTCGGGCCGGGCGTCGGGCCGCTGGTGGGGCCAGTGGTCGGGGTCGGGTTCGATCCGCCGCTGGAGTACGTCTCGAGTTCGGCGATCCGAGGAGTGCCGGACGCGCTGGTGATGACGAAGGAGATCTTCTTCAGCGAGGCCGAGGAGAAGTTGATGGTGCTCGGGGCGCTGCTGCCGCTGGCCAGGACGGAGCCCGTGTCGTGGTTTTTGAGCTGCCAGCCGCTGATCGAACCGCCGCCCGAGGCCTGCTTGATGACGGCCGAGGACACCGTGGTGGCACTGCTCCACTTGACCGAGACCGTGCCGGTTGAGCCGCTCGGCGACCAGTAGGTGCTGGCGTTGCCGTCGATGACGTTGCCGTAGCTGGTACCACTGGCCTTGCTGGAGCCGTCGGCACCGGCACCGAGGCTCAGGTTGGTGGCGGCCGAGGCGCTGGGAATCTGCAGCGCCAACACGGCGACGGCACCTGCGACCACAGTGGCACTGCAGGCCAGCCACCGCCTGGAGACATTACGTCTCATCCGATGTCACCTCTCAGACATAGCAACATGGCACGGGAAAGCGCTTTCCACTAAAAATAGAGACTAGTCGATGATGAGGCAAGGGTCACAGTCAATACGTGCAGGATGATACCAATAGTCCGAATTTGCCTTAAGGGGTAGCGCCTCTCGGGTTACGAACTCGCCCCACTGTGGTTTCCGATCACCGCTGACGAGGTATCGGCGCTGGCTCGTCCAGGCTCGAACACCGGGCGCAGCGGACGGCGGGGCGGGTGGGACATCGGCGGGCATCACGGTGTGACCATCCAGGGCGGAGGACCTACAGGGCCAGCAGCTCGGCATCACCCGACTGGCCGACTACCGCAGACCGACGGAGCATGGCGTGCCGCATGCGCTGGGAGCCCTCCACGACTCCAGGAGATCGACACCGTTCCGCCTCACCACGAGGGCGCGGACCGATCCCACCACAGGTCGGTCCACGCTCTTTCATGGTGCATGGCCCCCTCGACATCGACCGGCCCTCCCGGCGACTCCCGGGCTACCCGATGGGCGCCTGACGCGATGCCGGCCTGGTCGTCGCGGCGGTGGGCGTGGTCCTACGGGCTCGTGCAGGTCAGCGCTGGTGTCGTGGGGGTACCGTTCGCGAGCGGCAACTTCCCTCGACAGCGCAGTCAACAGTGAACCTCACCGGCCCCGCTGACGACCACATTCACCTTCGGGGTCAACCGGAATATGTAACCCAGTTCACGACAACACGCCCGAGCGCGCCATCTGCCAGAAATGGCGAACACGCCGAACACAACGCTCGGCGGTGATCTTTCCGTCCCGACTGGACTGAGCCAGACCTCCCGGGGGACACCCCGCGTGCTCCCAGAACTTCGCTTCCGACCCGGAGTTGATCTCCGTTTTACCTGGTCGGGACGGCCGGATTCGAACCGACGACCCCTTGACCCCCAGTAGTCCGGTGGCCCAGCGACATGCACGCGCACGTTCGTCCAGGTCACGTGAAGCATAAACTACCCGAGTAAAGGAGTCGCGCGATCACCTGCTGCCAACCCAGTTGCCGCTGACTGGTGCGCCAGCCAGCGCCTCCTCTCGAAAAACGGAAAGATCGGCTTCAAGATCGACAATGCTTCCCATGTCACTCACACCGGCACGCACAGCCTCGAATGCGTCAAGCACCTGGAGTGCATCCTCTACGTCATCCCGATCTACTTCACAATGGAGGTTACCCATGAAGTAGATGTCGATAAACAATTGAGTAGACCCACCTATCTTGAGTCCGACCTTCCTCATCCCTGCGGAGAGGCTCGACCGCCGCGCCGAGCTATTCGGCGTTCAGTCGAAAGTCACTCCTGATAACGCCATACTCAGCGGGCACCAACCAGCAGCTGTAGCGGCGACCCAGCAAGGTGGACTCCTCGACCTGCAGATTGAATGCCAACATGCTGGCGTCAGTCCTACAAACCACCGAGTCGGAGCCCTTCTCTCGAACTTCCGCGAGCCCACCACGCCTACCGACTACGACGTACTCGACCCTCTTACCAAGAGCCTCTCCCCGATCGGGACTACCAGCACCATGCCGATCATCAAACGCCTTCCCACAAGTTCCACAGGTCGGTGAGTCCGCCACCTCCGGATTCTCCATCAACCGTCCTCCAGTCACCCGGCTCCATCTGATGCTGCGCTCCGCGCCCGCAGGGTGACAGAGAACGACACGGTGCGAGCTCCGATCCTCACGGAGAGCATGTCAACGCCGGTCTGTGCCGGTCAGGTGGAACTCGTACCGGTCCGCCTCACGGGCGACCGCGCGAACGACGGTTTGGAAGACGTCGGCGGTGAGGCCGTCCTTCGGGGTCCATCCGTGGGCGACCAGTCGGCCGTCGGCGTCGATCCGGAAGCCCACCAGCCTGGTGTGGCGGTTCCGCTCCCACGCTTCGCGGTAGAGGCGGTCCCACTCCTGCACGACCTCGGCGTCGGCGACGACGGCGGTGAACAGGTATCCGTCGGGGCCGTCGTGGACGTGGACCGCGTGCGATCGTCCGTTGGCGAAGGAGACCTTCACCCGCCGCCCCCTGGGACGTAGGTCGTCGGCCTGGCAGAGCTTCCGCCAGTCATCGCGTATGCCGAACATCCCGCTCCAACTCCGTCCTGAACTCGGTGAGCAGTCGATCGCGGTCGGGGAGGTGTTCCCGTTCGAGGGCGTCGGCGAGGGTGGTGACCCGCCGGATCAGGGCGGCGATCCGGGGCGGGTCGGAGGTCGGGGTGGTGAGCAGGACGTCTTCCTCGACGGTGACGTCGTAGCTGCCGCCGCGGGCCTCGATGGTGCCGAGCCGCACCGGGATCTCCGCCGACGACCTGGCCAACTCCTCCCACTGATCCTCGGTGCCGATGCGCCCGATGGGGCTCACGCACCGGACGAGGAGGTGCGCCTGCTCCCGTTCCATTTGCAGGCTGAACGGCTGGTGCCGACCGCCGTCGAGTACCGCCGTGCCGAGGAGGGTGCCGTCACCGGGCTGGTTCCGCTCCCAGTCGACCGCGAGGTGCGGCAGAGTCCTGCGGGCCACCGTGTTGAAGCGTTCGAGCTGCTCGGCGGCGAGTGTCTCGTCCACCGCCAGGGGCCGGTCCTGGCCGTCGAGGTGTGCGGGGCGCACGGGGAAGGCGGTGGAGAGCGGTTCGGTCGGCGGTGGGGGGACCTCCTGGTCGAGCAGCGCCTCCCGGTTGACGTCGAGGTAGCCGTCGCCCGTGGTCGGCATGATCAGGCCTTCGTGCATCAGTCGGAGGAAGTCGTTCATCCTGCGGAGTACGCGGCGGGCCTGGAGGCGTTCCACGGTGTCGGCGAGGTGGGGGTAGTACACCTGGAGCAGGTCGTCGCCGTGCGCCGGGCCGTCCAGGGCGGTCAGCCGGCGTTCGCTCTCGGAGCGGACCCGGTCGATCCGTCCGATCCGCTGCTCGATCGCCGACGGGGTCCAGGCCAGGCCGTAGTGGTAGACGCGGGAGCAGAAGGTGTGCAGGTCCTCCCCCTCCTGCAGGAGGTCGGTGCAGATCAGCACGAGGGGGTATCCAGGCAGTCGGAACTGCTGCACCTGGCGCTTGTTGACCCGGCCGGACATCCCGGCGACGGGTTCCTGGGCGGTGAGGAGTCGACTGACGAGGGCGCGTGCCTCGCGCGGGTCGACCCGCCGGGCGTCGGGCAGGTTGGTGTCGAGGATGAGGTCGTGGTGTTCGGCCAGGGCGGCGAGTTCGTCCAGGCCCGTCCACGGTCGGGTGCCGGGTGCGGCGGCTGCCTGGCTGTCGAGTTCGTCTAGGTAGGCGGTGATCGCCACCCCCGGTCGGTCGATCGCGGCGGCGGGGTCCAGCGTCGGCAGGTGGTCGGTGATCACGGCGTACAGGTCGAGGAAGGCCTGCCCGAGGCGGGCGGCGGCGGAGAGGACCTGCGCGCGCAGGTGCTGCTGGCGGAACGACTCGCCCGGGTCCTCGGCGGTGGGCTCCGGCCAGATCAGCTCACGGAGCCGCTTGCGTCGGCGGAGTTCGGTGAAGAAGGTCCTGGTCTCCAGCAGGTCCGGGTCGGCTTCCGCCGAGACGGCGCGGCGCTTCTCCGGGTAGTACAGCTCCCGCCAGATCGTCTCGGCGCGTACCTGGTGGGGCCCCTCGCGGTGGGCGAGCAGGTCGAGGGCGGCGGCCTGGACGGCCTCGAACCTGGCGGCGCGGGTCGCCTGCTTCGCCTCGGTGAGGTAGTGGCGGGACTGCTCGCGGATGAGCCGGTCGACCTTGTCCCGTTCCTGGCCGAGGGCGCGGGCCAGGGCGTCGGCGACCTGTCCTGGTTCGGCGTCGAGCAGCGCCATGACGTGGTTGTCGTCGAAGAAGGTGCCGAGCGCGCCGCCCTGGTTGCGGAACCGGCTCTGGACGGTGGCGCCGCTGACGATGCCGGTGGGTCCGGCGCCCCGGAAGAACCAGGCGAAGAAGGTGTCGTGGCCGCCGGTGTCGTCGTCCTCCCGCACCTGCTCCCCCAGGGTGGGGGCGGTCGAGTCGCGCAGGGACCGGAGTCGGCGGAACTCGGTGACGGCCTTATCCAACGCCGGTCGGTGCCGTTCGTGCAGCCGGGTGCGGAGCCGGTCGACGAGCCAGTCGCTGTACTCGTCGTCGAGTTTGCGCTTGAGTTCGGCGACGGAGGCGACCCGGCGGACGAAGACCAGCCCCTTGCGGCCGTCGCGCCAGGAGGTGGCGAGGGTCCGGACGAGGGCGTCCATCTTGGGGTGCGGCAGTTCCCGGCCGAACCGCTGGTGGTGGTCGCGGGCCAGGTCGTTGAGCATCGGCACGTCGATGCCCTGCCGTTCGGCCGCGTCGGCGGCCTGCCCGGCGTCGTCGAAGTTGCCATCGACGGCGTCGTCGGCGGGGTCGTCGGGATCGCCGGTCGCGGTCGGTTTCTTCGCGGCGCTGGTCTCCAGGAACGATTCGAAGGACGCCAGCATGCCGACCTGGAACCGGGTGCCGAACCGCTCGTCGTCGATCAGTTCACTGACCTTCTTCTGGACCAGTGCCACGGTCAGTCGCTGCCGGTCGTCGGTGATCCGGATCGGCTGGTCGTGCTCGGTGACTCCCCCGCCGCGCCACTCCCGCCGGTAGAGGTTCTTGGTCAGTCGCCGCCCGGCCACCTCCAGCGAGGTCACCCGGCGGATCAGGAACTCCCCGGCCACCTCCCGCCGTTGCTGCTCGCCGGCCTCCGGGTCCCGCAGGAGCCGGAAGGGTTCGGCCAGTCCGAAGACGTCGAGCTGGTTCCACAGCTGCCGGTAGTCGTCGTCCACCGGTGTCGCGGAGAGCAGCAGTACCTTGCCGGCGCGCGGGCCGTACGTGTGGCGCAGGCCGGGTTCCACGTCGGGGTGGTCGCGGCCGAGCACGGTGGCCAGTACCCGGTTCCGGGAGGAGGCCTGGGGGCCCCAGCCGTGTTTGAGGTTGTGCGCCTCGTCGACGATCACGAGGTCGAAGTGGGGCAGGGCGGCGTTGATCGCCTGGGCGAAGCGGTCCTTCACCCGCTCCGCGCCGGCCCGCAGGTCGACCAGGTCCTCGGGGAGCCACGGCACCTGCACCCGCAGCCGGTCACGCAGGTTGCGGCGCTGCTCGGGGTCGCGGCGCATCGGCAGGCTGAAGCTGGGGAGCCGGACGAAGAAGTCACGGTCCGGGCCGACCGCCGTCTCCTCCAGCAGTTCGATCAGGCTCCGGCAGTGCACGAGCGATCGGGCCGGCAGCCCACCCGGCATCCGTACCCGCAGGTCGTCGAGGCGCACGTTGTTCTTGGTGAAGAGGCCCTGTTCCCGCTGCCACTTCTGTTGGATGTTCTCCCGTGGTGCGATGACGAGCACCCGCAGGTCCGGGGTGAAGTGGCGGAGCAGGGCGACCACGCCGAGCGCCACGTAGGTCTTGCCCATGCCGACCTCGTCGGCGAGGTAGGCGATCCGGTGGCGGTGCAGGATGTTGTGCAGGGCGACGGCCCCGTGGAGTTGGTCTTTCGCCAGCTGCGGGTTGTGGATCATCCGGTTGAAGTCGAGGAGTTGCGCGGCGGTGCCGACGGTGAGCATCATGCGGTGGTCACCGCCTGCTCGTCGAGGAACCGGGGCTCGTACCAGTCCAGGAACTCGGTCATCTCGGCGTCGTTGCGGGCGATCAGCTGCTCCCGCAGGACGGACTGCACGGTGAGCCCCTGCTCCAGACGGGCGACCCCGACCGGGTCCGACGCCCAGAAGTCGGGATGGTGGCGGCGGACGCGGTCGGTGAGCTGTCGCGCGCAGAGCACCATGAGGTACCGCTCCAGCGGGTCGCCCGCCGTCTCGTCGGCCGTCCGCTCGACGAGGACGGGCAGCGAGTCGTACTTGGCGCCGAACATCCGGAACCGGGCCGCCTCCACTCGCCGGGGGTCGAGTTCGCCCCGGTCGTGGTCGAGGGCGTCGCGCACCGTACGGCCCAGTGCCGCGAAGCCGTGGAAGATCCCGGCGAACCGATCGAAGACGGTTTCCGGGGGTGACTCCGGCGCCAGCCCCTCCCCCGGCCCGCGCAGCGCCTCACCACGCAGCCCCACATAGGCGTTGCGCTGCTCCGGGGTGAGCATCGACCAGTAGCGCAGGATGTCGGCCGGGCTCAGGTCGAGCGGGATCGACGGGCGGTGTGCCATCCCGCTCTCGTGGACGAGGACGATTCCGCGCCGGTCGCTCGCGACGGCGGTGAGGAAGCTGGTCTCGCGGAGCCGCTCCCGCAGGGTCGCCGCGTCGTGGCCGGTCAGCGCCGTCCAGACGGCCCGCTGCAGCGGGCCCACCTCGAAGAGGTGCACCCCCCGGTCGTACACCTGGACGGGCGGGCTGTCGCCCGGACCGTCCCACAGGAGTTCCGCCTGCCCGGACGCCCAGTCGTACCGCGCCAGCACCGGCAGGTAGCCCTGGTCGACGCCGTCGTCCTCGCCGACCGGTTCCGTGAACGACGGCGGCTCCTCGATCGCCTCCAGCCAGAACCCCGGCCGCTGATCCCCGGTCACCTCGGACAGCACCCCGCTCTCGACGTTGCCGCCGCGTGAGTGGGCCGGGTTGGTGAGGTTGAACGACCCGACGAGGGTGACCTCCCAGTCATCGGTGAAGAAGCGGTACACCTTCGCGTGCACCGTCCGTTGCGCCGCCTGCGCCGGTTGACCCGCCTGTCTGCCGCCCCGGGCCAGGACTCCCTTGGGCAGCCGCCCCCACTGGCCGCCGCGCTCCAGCACCCAGTCGTAGAGCGTCCGGCGGCACCGGGCCTGGCCGTTCTCCTCGGGGAGCAGCACCCGCCACCTGTTCGGCTGGAAACGGTCGATCAGGGCTTCGAGTGGCGCCGAGGCGTCCGCCTCGTCGAGGTACGGGGAGAGCACCTCCAGGTCGGCGTGGCGCAGCCACTCGCCGGCGACGGCGTCGAGCTGGTCGACCAACGACTCTGTACCCTGCTGCCCGTTGTGGAGGAAGTGCGGGTACATCCGGCCGTTCGCCGTGCGGTGCTGGAGCGGTCGCACGGTGCGGAGCAGGCCGAGGATGTCGTCGACCGCCGGGTGGCTGCCGAAGTGCTTCCCCAGGTTCCGCAGGTGCCGGAGGAACCGCTGCACCTCCGGTGCGGTCCGCGAGCGGCCGGACTCGGCGATCTCCTCCAGGTGGGCGCACTCGACGTTCTCCCACCAGCCCGCCTGGGTCAGGTTCGCCGAGGCGGTGAGCACCACCAGGGCGCGTTCCTGCGTCGAGGTGTCCCGCACCAGGATGAACGCGTTCTTGGGATGGAAGTAGCCGGTCCGGGGCCGGACCGGGATCCGCCCCACGTCCAGGCAGGCCGTTCCGTCACCGGTGACGAGCGCGCGCGGGTCGTAGTAGACGGCGACCCGGCCGGCGAGTGGGCGCAGCGCCTCCTCGAGCTGGGCCCGCCGGATCTGCCGGTCCTGGTGCAGGTGGACGTCGAAGAGGGCCGGCAGGATCTCCCGCTCGAAGAAGCCGGGATCGAAGCGGAAGGTGCAGAAGACGGCGGCCAGCACCTCACGACCGTTGATCTGCGCCCGGAGCGCCTCGGTGAGTACCTCCCGGGGAATCCTGCTCACGCCTCGCCCTTCCCGATCGCCGCCAGCACGGACCCCAGTGACGGGATGAAGTACGGGTACCACCACAGCTCCGGGATGCGGTCACCGGCGGGCAGGTCGGCGGGTTCGTCGCGGAACCGGACCCGCAGCTGGTCCTGAGCGGTCACCTCCAACCAGGCGAGCGCCCCACCGCGTTCCCGCATCACCGTGCCGTTACGCTCGGCCAACACCCTGACCAGCTGCGGGTAGTCGCCGCCGAGGAGGGCCTCGGTGATGCGGGCCCACTCCGGGCCGGGCAGCACGGAGGCCGCGAGGGGGTCGACCGAGTCGAGGCGCGCACCGCAGGTCGCCCGCAGGTCGGCCGCCACCCCGTGCAGGTGTGCGCCGTTGCGGCTGAGCAGGTAGCTGAAGGTCAGGGAGGCCGGCGCGAGGACCGACTCGCAGGCGATGACCCGGCGTACCAGGTCGGCGACGTCGCCCCACCCGCGCGTCTCGGCGTCCTCGGCGATCGCGGTCAGGTACGGCCGGGAGGGCCAGACGGAGTCGGCGGGTCTGGCTTCGAGGAGCAGCGCGAACCTGCGCTGCCGCCCCTCGGTCGGATCGGCCGGTCCGCCCTCGACCAGGTGGTGGCGGTAGAAGTCGACCTCCCGCTGCGACAACACCGGGTCTAAGACGGCCGCCACCGACTCCCGCTTCTCGGTCGCACCCAGATCGAACAGCACCCGGTCCCGCCGCAGCTCCCGGAGAAGGTGGCGGGCATCCCTGCCCCAGCCGGCTTCGAGTCGCGGGAGGTGGACGGCGTCGACGAAGGCCGCCGCCTCCGGGGTGAGTCGCGTCGGGCTTCCCGGGGCGACGAGTCCCGACGCCCGCGCCGGGGCGGTGTAGTTACCCAGCAGCCCGTCAGTTCGCTGGTTGCTGAGAATCTGGTACTCCGGATGCGCCGACAGGTGCACCTTGCCGCCGGTACTGCCCGCCTTCGCCGCCCGCGCCGCGATCCGCTGCCGGCCGAAGAACCCCCGGTGACCGCGCAGGTGCCGCACGTACGCCGCCATCTGCTCCCAGATCAGAAAGGCGTCCGTCGGGCTCTCCGACTCGTCGGCACCGGCGAGCTCGGCCAGCCGCAACCCGACGAGCAGGGTGGTGAATCCGGCAAGGGAGTCCGTGACGGTGGTGAGATTGCCGATGAGCGGCCGACCCGCCGCCGACCAGGCCGCCTGCGCCCCCAGGCCGTCGCGCGACCCCTTCACGCGGGCACGAGGATCCACATCGGTCAGGAAGATCGCCACGGCCGCAATCATCATCAACGAAGAATCCACCGCCCATCCTCCACACCGACACAGATTGTGAGCGAACCGCGTGCAATGCCGACCCGCTCGCCCCGACCGCCATCGGCGAGACGACCGGTCGCCGACCGACGGAGAAGACGGATGGGCACCCGTCCCGCCCGGTAGGTTGGGCGGATGTTGACGGTGGGGATCGACCTTGCGGCGGGAGACGCCGACACCGCCGTGGCCTGGATTCGATGGACCGGCACCACCGCCGTCCTGGAGGAACTGGTCATCGGAGCCGGCGACGACGAGCTTCTGCGGGCCGCGTCGGCGGCCGACAAGGTGGGGATCGACTGCCCCCTGGGGTGGCCGCAGCCGTTCGTGGAATTCGTCGTCGCCCACCAGCGTGGCGACCTGGTCACCCCCACCGACCTGATCGGGCGCGACTGGCGCCGGAGCCTGGCCTGGCGTCGCACCGACCTGGTGACCCATCAGGTGATGGGCCGTCCCCCGTTGAGCGTGGCCGCGGACCGGATCGCCCACACGGCTATGCGGTGCGCCAGCCTCTTGGCGCGGCTCACCGCAGCCGGGCAACCCGTGGACCGCAGCGGCGGCGGGACCCTCGTCGAGGTCTACCCGGCGGCATCGCTGAAGCAGTGGGGCCTGCCGCACCAGGGATACAAGGGGCGGCGCAACAACGGGGCACTCAACGACCTGATGGACCGGCTGACGGCCGCGACGCCGTGGCTGCTACTCGGCGACTTCGAGGCGGTGTGCCGGCGCAGCGACCACGCGGCGGACGCCGTCGTCGCCGCCCTCACCGCACGTGCAGCCGCCATCGGACACGCCACCCGCCCCGGCGCCGCTGACCTGGTCACTGCCGCCACCGAGGGCTGGATCGCCCTGCCGACCACACCACTCACCGGCCTCAACACCACAAGCGCGCAAGGGTGACAGAGACCGCGACGGTCAACCGGCGGCCAGTCCGAGGGCTCGTCCGGCAGGTCCGAAACATCCACCCAGCCGGGGACCACATCGCCGAGGTCAACGGCTGCGCCGGTCCGCCCGACGATGGCTGGAAACCCGGCCACCGTTCCACGGACCCGCGTTCCCGAAAACTCTAGAAGCCTGATAGCGGACTGAGTACCGCCGCCTGGAAAACCAGTCGATCATACTCTTCGTCTGACACGGCATCGGTGCGACTCAGCCTAAGGGACGTCTCGTAACTCGGCTACCGGTCCATGGTGGATCATGTTGGGGTGCAGGTGATCTCGGCAGCTCGCCCGGAGTGGATCGTCCCGTTCACCGGGCTGCAGCCCGTCCAGTTCCGG